>JALYGH010000100.1 GCA_030777205.1 Chloroflexota bacterium | reverse complement strand
GTCATCCTCCATTCCGCGCCACGCAAGGGCGCCCGAACGCCGGCCGGACTCCTGGAGGGGGCGTCCGTCACGCTCCTGGAGCTCGAGGGCTCGGAGTGGGCGCGGGTGCGGTCCGCGCAGGGGGGCGTCGGCTGGGTCCCGACCGCCTATCTGACGCCGGCCAACTAACACTGCCCTGGCGTCTTCCACACTCGTTGGGCCGGTTGCCGGTCGAGCCTGCCGAACCGGTGCGCCGGGCGTGGACCGATTGCACACGATGTTTGCCGTCCGGGTCCTCGATTCGGCAAGGCGGTCGTCGCGAAGCACATTAGCGACAGGACTTGCTGGTCCGGCACGTCGCGCACGCCGAAGCTGTCGCTCGACAGCGGTGGGTGCAGCGCGTCATCGAACGGGTCCGTGCCGACAGGCTCGATGTGCCCGAGGGGACCGCGGACCACATCATCGCCTGGCACCGAGATCTTGATGGAGCGCTCCCGGATCCAGCCGTGGCAGCAGTTGAGTTGATCAACATGCCACCCCTTCCGGGCCGCGCTTCCAGCCCGCTTCCGATCGAATGGGAATAGCCGGCGTGGTACGGGCGTTGCAAGACGATGACCAGGACCCGGCGCACGAGGATCAACGCGCCAGAGAGCGTCCTTGGGGGTAGTTCGTTGACCAAGCGCGTGAAGATGTACACCACGTCGTGGTGCGGGTACTGCGTCGGTACGAAGCGCTACCTGCAGAGCAAGGGCGTACCGTTCGAGGAGATCGACATCGAGCAGCAGCCCGAGTACGGCGAGAAGATCGAGCAGGCGACCGGTGGCTTCCGCACGGTCCCGACCGTCGAGGTCGACGGCAAACTGCTGGTCAACCCGAGCCGCCGCGAGATTGACGAGGTGCTCCGGCAGTAGTCCGATGGTGGCCGGTAGGCGGCATGTAGGGCGGTCCATCCCGCTCACCGCCTGCGCCAACCGGGTTACAGCAACGTGAGCGCCATGATGGCCAGGGCGACGACGAGCGCGATGGCCGTCATCATGACGAGCAGCCAGAGGTTCGGCGGCCGGCGCTCCTCGACGTACGGGTGCGGCTCGCCGGGTCGGCTGCGCACGCGCGGCGGGTGGGTCGTGACCGCGTCGTCCGGGATCAACGGGTCTGCCGGTCGCTGGTGCTCGTCCACACTGGGACTATAGCACCTGCCGCGGCTGCCCCCGGCTGTCGAGCTCCCACGGCTCGGTGCGCCGAACCCCGGGCGGATAGCCGGAGGGCACACGCGGTGCGCCGTCGCGGCTCCCGAGTCGGCCGTCGTGCGTGCGCTATGATGCTCGGCCGGAGGTTGGGACGATCATGAGCGACGGGACAGCCGCCCGGGCGCCGCTCGGCATCGGGATCGTCGGGTGTGGGACGATCGCGCGGACCCACCTCCGGGCGTTGCTCCAGTTTCCGGCGCAGATGCGCGTCGTCGCGCTCGCCAGTCGGTCGCCGGCGAGCATCACCGGTGCCGCCGACTACCTGCGCGCCCGAGCCGAGGAGCTGGTCGCCCGGGCCGAGACGGACGGCACTGTGGAGCAGGCCGCCCTCTACCGCGAACACGCCCGCGCCGCCCCGACCGCCTACAGCGAGTACGCCGCGCTCGTCGACGATCCGTCCGTCGACGCCGTGATCGTCACCACCCCGCCCTTCCTCCACCATCCGGTCGCGCTGGCCGCGCTCCGGGCCGGCAGGCACGTCCTCTCCGAGAAGCCGCTCGCCGTCTCCCTCCGCGAGGCCGACGCGATGATCGAGGCGGCGCGGGCGCACGGGCTCGTCCTGGCGACCGTCTCGCAGGGGCGCTTCGCGGACGAGCAGCGGCGGATGAAGGCGCTGGTCAAGTCGGGCAAGCTCGGTGACGTCTTCTTCGGCAAGGCGGACACCCAATGGATCCGCCCGCCGACCTACTACGAGGTCTGGTGGCGCGGTACCTGGTCGCGCGAGGGGGGCGGGGCCGCGACCGGGCAGGGCATCCACCTCCTCGACCAGGCGCTCTGGATCATCGACAAGCGGCCGGCGCGGGTGTACGGGCGGATCGGGACGTTCGTCCACCCGGTCCCGCGCCAGCGTGCCGAGGGCGGCGTGCCGATCGAGGACACCGCGCTCGGGATCGTCACATTCGCGGACGGCAGCATGCTCGAGCTGGCCGCCGCCGTGACCCACCACCTCGAGAAAAGTCAGCTCGAGCTGTATGGCGAGCGCGGCTCCGTCTACGCCTATCCCTGGACGCTGTTCTCGGTCGACGACGCGGTCAACGCCGAGCTGGCGCGCTTCGTCGCCGAGGACGTGCCGCCGCTGCCTGATGCCTGGGTGCCGAAGGCGCGCGAGGTCGACCCGTACCAGCGACCCGGCCAGAACGCTCTGCCGGTCTGGAGCATGATCCCGCAGGTCGGCGACTTCCTGGATGCCGTGCTGACCGGCCGCGAGGCGCTGACCGGCGGGGCCGAGGGGCGGCGGGCGCTCGAGGTGCTGACGGGGCTCTACGCGTCGGCAATCGAGGAGCAGGAGGTCGCGCTGCCGCTCGATCCCGATAATCCGTACTACGACGGCGTCGCCGCCGGACTCGCGGCCCGGTCGGCGTAGCCCCATCCCCGCCGTCGCCGCGTCAGCTCCTGCCAGGCTCTACGGCATCGAGCCGCCGCGTCGGTCAATGGACTGAATCATGGATGGCGCGCGACTTCGCCGCCGATGCATCGGCCTGGAGGAACGGCGCAGCATCACGGCGACTGTTGCGTCACCGCCAGCTACGCCCGGCGTCCACTGCTCGACTGGGTGATCCGGCAGCGTCACTCGTGCGTACTCCATGGTGATCCCGCCCTGTGAGCGGCGGCGCGGATGGGATTAGTGGACGCGCCGCCTCGGAGGCGCGAAGATAAGTCATGGTCGCCACGATTGGTCGCGCCCTCCCCTCCCCCTGCCCGGACGACGCGGAGCGGCTCCGCCAGTTCGAGGGCGTTTGCCTGCGCGACATGGCGGCCCTTGCCGGTGTGGCCGACAGTTGGCTCGGACGCCGGGCGCTCGAGGCCCAGTTCGGTGAGCGCGCGCGGCGGTTCGCGCGCGACCTGGCCGATTTCGACGACGAGATCGCAGCGTGTGGCGTGGAGTTCGCCACGCGGCAGCTCATGGTCCGGTACGGCGGGCAGATCGTCGCCAAGGGCGTCGGGCACGTCCCGCGCGACGGCCCGGTACTGTTCATCGCGAACCATCCGGGCCTGATGGACAGCCTCGCGATCTACGCGACGGCGCCGCGACCGGACGTCCGGGCGCTCGCCCGTCCGCAGCCGCTGCTGCTGCTGCTCGCCGCGCTGGCGCCGAACCTGCTGCTCTTGCCCGACGAGGGCCCCGAGCGTGGCGGGGCGCTGCGGTCCGTCGTCAGCTCGCTCCGAGCGGGCGGGGCCCTCGTCCTGTTCCCGGCCGGCCGCCTCGAGCCGGAGCCGTGCCTACCGGAGACCGGCGCCGAGCCGCTCGGGCCGTGGTCGTCGGGGCTGGGCACGCTGGTGCGGCTCGCCGCGCGCGACGGCCTTCCGCTCCGGATCGTGCCCACGGCGGTGTCCGGGGTGCTCTCGACCGAGACCTGGCGCCGTTTTCGATCGCTCATCCGGCTGCGCCGGAC
>JALYGH010000099.1 GCA_030777205.1 Chloroflexota bacterium | reverse complement strand
GGCCGGGGCCGGCGGGGTCTGCGGCGCGCACGCCGAGGCGAGCGCGGCGAACCCGACTCCCCCGATCCCCAGCCGCACGAACTCACGCCGGGACCAGACCCTGCGGGAATGCTTCGACGATGACACGGTCCCTCCCCTACCTGGATGCTGGCCCGATATGTGCTGCCGACGCCGGATGACGTGCCGCGGGCTCGCCGGCACCGCCCGCCCGGGCCGGGACGGGATGGCGTCGGTCGATCACGTCTTGTCACTCCCGCCCCGGCCCCGCTGGAATGGGTCGACGAGGCGACGGACGTGCGAGGCGAGGATGTTGACCGAGAGGACGGTCGCCGCGATCGCCAGCCCCGGGAGCGTGACGAGCCACGGCGCCGTTAGCATGTAGTTGCGGCCCTCCGCGAGCATCAGCCCCCAGCTGATGCCCGGCGGCTGGACGCCGAGCCCGAGAAAGCTCAGCGAGGACTCGGCCAGGACCATTCGTGCCAGCTCGAGGACGGCGACGGTCATGATCGACGGCAGCAGGTTCGGCAGCAGGTGCCGCGCGAGGATCCGCTGCGATGGAGCGCCGATGCTGCGCGTCGCCTCGATGAACTGGTACTGCTTGAGCGCCAGGGTCTGGCCGCGTGCCACCCGCGCGAAGACGACCCAGCCCCGCAGGCCGAGCGCCAGGATCACCGTCGAGATCGTCGGTCCGAGCACCGAGACGATCGTCAGGGCCAGCAGCAGGAGCGGGAACGAGAGTCCGACGTCGACGATGGCGACGACGATGGTCTCGATCCGCCCGCCGAAATAGCCGGCGCACAGGCCGAGCGCGGTGCCGACAACCGCGCCGAGACCCACGACGATCACGCCGATGCTGAGCGAGATCCGCGAGCCGTAGATGAGCCGGCTCAGGATATCGCGACCGAGATTATCCGTGCCGAGCGGATGCGCGAGCGTCCCGCGGTCCTGCCAGAATGGCGGGCGGAGTCGGGATAGCAGACTCTGGTCGACCGGATCGTACGGCGCGATGAAGGGCCCGACGAGCGCCGCGACGCCGACCAGCAGCAGGACGGCGACCGCCGCGATGGCGATCGGGTCGCGGACCAGCTCGGCGAGCGCGCGCCGGTAGACCGGCGTGCGGGCGGGCACGCGGACGGCCGACGCCGCGACGGTGACGTCGCCGCTAGCGACCATGCCGCAGCCTCGGGTCGAGGTACGCGTACGCCACGTCGACGAGCAGGTTCGCCCCGACGACGACGGTGGCGCCGAACAGGACCACGGCCTGGATCAGCGGGAGGTCGTGATTCACCATCGCGCCGATCCCGAGCTGGCCGATCCCCGGCCAGCCGAAGACGGTCTCGACGACGATCGTATAGCCGGCCAGCAGCTCGGCAGCCTCCAGCCCGCCGAGGGTGATGATCGGGATGCCGGCGTTCTTCAGGGCGTGCCCGTAGAGGACGCTCCGTTCGCGGAGGCCCTTGGCACGCGCAACGGCGATGTGGGGCCGGGCCAGCTCGTCGAGCATCGACGAGCGGACGATCTGGGTGATCCGTCCGATCGGGCGCAGCGCCAGGGTGACGGCCGGCAGGACCAGGTGGGCGGGAGTGCCGAAGCCCGACGTCGGCAGGATGCCCAGGCCGGCCGCGACGAAGACGATCAGCATCAGGCCGAGCCAGAACTCGGCCACCGATACGCCGACGAGCGAGCCGCTGACCGCCGCGCGGTCCACGCGCGAGCTGGGCCGCGTCGCGGCGACGATCCCGAGCGGTACGGCCACGGCGACCGCCAGGGCGATCGCCGCCAGCGCCAGCATTGCCGTGGCCGGCAGTCGCTGGAGGACGAGGTCGATGACCGGGGCGCGCTGCCAGTACGAGTCGCCGAGGTCGCCGCGCGCCACCTGGGCCATGAAGCGTCCGTACTGGACGACGAGCGGGTCATCGAGGCCCAGCGCCGCGCGCATGGTGCGGTACTGCTCCTCGGTCGCGTCGATCGGGAGGATGAGCCGGGCGGGGTCGGCGAACATCCGGGTGATGACGAAGACCAGGGTCAGCACGCCGACCAGCACCAACAAAGCCATCAGGCTCCGCCGCGCCAGGAAAGCCGTCATCGGCCTCGATCCCCTACATCCACGTCGGTACGACCGCGCCCGGACACCGATTGCCGGCCATCATACATGCGCTGGCGTCGTGCGTCGACCGGCGCCGCCACTCGCACGCGCGTTTGACCCGCGGTGGTGCCCATGATACACTGAGCAGCGAATTATGGAAAGCGGTTTCCGTGTCGTGGAAAGTCGCGGCGATGGCTACGGGGTGCGAGCGGTGCAGCGCGCCTGCGGCGTGCTCGCCGTCCTGGCCGCCGCCGACCGCCCGCTCAACCTGACGGCGGTCGCCGCCCGGGCAGATTTGACCGTGACGACCACGTTCCGGCTGCTGCGCACGCTCCAGGAGCAGGGCATGGTCTGGATGCGGCAGGAGGACGGAACCTACCGGCTGGGCCCGCGAGTCCTCGCGCTGTCGACGGCGCTCCTGCGCCAGTTGAACGTCGTCGACACCGCCCGCCCCCACCTGACCGCGATGCGGAACGCGGTGAACGAGACGGCCCTCCTCTGCGTGCGGATGGAGGACGAGTGGGTGCGAGCATTCCAGGTCGAGGCCACGCAGCCGCTGCGGCGCGTCCACGAGATCGGGGAGCGCTTGCCGCTGTACGCGGGCTGCGCCGGGAAGATCTTCCTGGCGGCGATGACCGACGACGAGCTCGAGGAGTACCTCGCCCGCACCCGCCTCGTCCCGCTCAGCCCGACGACGCCGACCGAGGCCCGCACGCTCCGTAAGCAGATCGCCCAGGTGCGCGCTCGGGGCTTCGCCGAGAGCGTCAACGAGCGGGGCGGCGGCGGGGCCGGAGTCGCCGTCGCCGTCCGCGATCACGAGGGGCGCGTGGGCGCCGCGATCGAGATCTCGGCGCCGATGACTCGCTTCTTGGCCGAGACGCGCGAGCGCTGGCTCGCGGCGCTCCGGTCGGCGGGGTGCGCCATCTCACAGGCGATGGGGTACGAGGGCGGCGCGGATGGTCGCGGCGACGGTGGCGCGGCGGCGCTGCCCACCGAGGGGCGGGCGGCCGCCAGGGCGCCGCGCCGCGTCAGGAATCTGCGAGACGGCGTCGCGATACGGTAGCCGTCGCCAACGATCGCGCCGCGGGCGGGTCGTGCAGCGGTCCGCAATCAGGAGTACGAGGCGAACCAGGAGAGCAGGAGGTCCGCAGGATGGTCGTCAGCAGTCCCGTCAAGGAGCTCACCGGCGTCGAGTTGATGGCGCACCTGTATCGGCGGGCCGGGTTCGGCGCGACCCGCGACGAGCTGGAAGCGGCGCTCGCCAACGGCTATGAGGCGACGGTCGAGCAGCTCCTGCACCCGGAAGAACAGCCCGACCTGGAGTACGACCTGATCTACCGCTTCTACCCGGACGTGAAGGAAGCGCGCGAGATCGACATCACCCAGTCGATGTGGCTGTACCGGATGGTGAACACGAAGCGGCCGCTCGAAGAGAAGATGGCCCTCTTCTGGCACAGCCTGTTCGCGACGGCCTTCAACAAGTCGAACCATGCCCAGATGCTCCAGATGCAGGTGGACATGTTCCGCCGGCTCGGCCTCGGCAACTTCCGCGACATCCTGGTCGAGCTGTCGCGCGATCCGTCGATGATCTTCTGGCTCGACAACCAGGAGAACACGACCGACGTCCACAACGAGAACTACGGGCGCGAGCTGCTCGAGCTGTTCTCGATGGGCATCGGCAACTACACCGAGGATGACGTCAAAGCGTGCGCCCGTGCCTTCACCGGCTGGGGCATCAAGAACCTCCTCAACACCGGGCCGTTCGGCCGCAACGTCTGGGAGTTCAAGTTCTACCCGGAGCTTCATGACTACGGCGAGAAGGAGTTCCTCGGCGAGCGGGGCAACTTCGACGGTCCGGACGTCATCGACATCATCGTCCGCCAGCCGGCCACGGCCCGGTTCATTGCGACGCGGCTCTACCTGTTCTTCGTCTCGGACACGCCCGACGAGGCCGCGATCGAGGAGCTGGCACAGTTCTACCAGGAGTCGGGCCACGACATCCGGGCGGTCATGCGGGCGCTCCTGCTGGCGGACTTCTTCCGCTCCGAGCGGGCGCTGTACGCGAAGGTAAAGAGCCCGGCCGAGCACGTGGCCGGCGTCACCCGGCTCGTCGGCGATTTCCGGTTCCCGGAGTGGGGCATCAAGGACGTCGCGCTCGAGTTCCGCTACATGGGCCAGGACCTGATGAACCCGCCGAGCGTGGAGGGCTGGCACACCGGCAAGGAGTGGATCGACACCGGCATCCTCGTCGAGCGGGTCAACTTCGCCTCGGCCCAGGTCGGCGACATCGACAAGCCGGGCATCCGTCGGATCATCGAGATCCTGCGCGAGCGCGGCCCGCTGTCGCCGGATCAGCTCGTGGACGGCTGCCTTGAGCTGGTCGGCCCGCTGCGGGTGACGGATCGGACCCGCCGGGCGCTGATCGAGTTCGCCGAACGCGGCGGCGCCCTCAACCTGGCGGACGGCCGGGCCGCCGAGCAGCGGGTCGGCGCGCTGCTCCAGATGATCGTCGCGACGCGCGAGTTCCAGTGGGCCTGAGCGTCGGATCGGTCCGAGTACCGCTTCCGCTTGCTCAGAGCGCCACGTCCGCCGGTATCGCTCAGTAGTTCCCTGGGGAAGAGGGAGGAACGCCCGATGGCGACGCGAAACCCCCCGGTCCTGGTCGTGCTGCAATTGACGGGCGGCAACGACATCCTGAACACCGTCGTGCCGTACACCAACCCGCTCTACTACGACAGCCGCAAACGGGTCCACGTCGCGCCGGAGCAGGTGCTGCCGATCGACGATACCTACGGCTTCCACCCGAGCCTGGCCGCCATCAAGCCCTTCTGGGACGCCGGCAAGATGGCGATCGTCAACGGCGTGGGCTACGAGAATCCGAACTACTCGCACTTCCGCTCGATGGACATCTGGTACACCGCCGAGCCGACGACGGTCGCGACCGACGGCTGGCTGGGGAAGGTGGTCCGCGAGCTCGACCCGAAGGCGGACAACGTCCTGACGGCCGTCAGCTTCGGCCGCGGGCTGCCGCGGGCCCTGTCGCTGGCCGGCGTGCCGGTCGCGTCGGTGGCCGAG
>JALYGH010000098.1 GCA_030777205.1 Chloroflexota bacterium | reverse complement strand
GCCGCCGACTCCACGCGCCATCTGGTCCTGATGGGCATCCCGCCGACGAACCCGGCGACCGGACTCGGGTACATCGAGGCCGGCGACATGCTCGTGGACGTCGACGGCTACGACGTACGAAGCGTCGTGCGGTTCGTCGAGAAGCCGGAGCTCGAGCGGGCGCGGCGCTTCGCCACCTCCGGGCGCCACTTCTGGAACCCCGGCGTCTTCGTCTGGCGGGTGGACGTCATCCTCGAAGAGTTCGCGACGTACGAGCCGCGCATCCACGAGCTGATCATGCAGATCGGCGAGAGCCTTGGGACATCTCGGCAGGCCGAGACGCTCGCTCACATCTACCCCACCGTGCCGGAGCAGACGATCGACGTGGGCATCATGGAGCGGTCCGCCCGCGTCGCCGTCATCCCGGCCCGCTTCACCTGGAGCGACATCGGGAGCTGGGGCGAGATCTTCGAGGCCCTGCCGCGCGACGACCAGGGCAACGTGACGCGCGGCGAGCACCTGGGCCTGGGCACGCGCGATAGTCTGGTCTTCGCCACGTCGCGCCCAGTCGCGACCGTCGGCCTGGAAGGTATGGTAATCGTCGAGACCCCGGACGTTGTGCTGGTGTGCCCGCGCGACCGGGTGCAGGACGTCAAGAAGCTCGTCGAGAAGCTGAAGGTTGACGGGACGCGCGAGGAGCTCCTGTAGGCCCGGCAACAGAAACTCGGTCGACTACTGTGTCATCCCGGCGAGCGCGGCTGCGCTGTCACCCCGGGCTGCACTGTTGATCCATCATCCTGGGGGAATCCTCTTGTCTGTCATCCCGATGAGCGGAGGGACGAGGGATCTCCCTCCGCAGCCGGGCGAGTCCGGGATCGCTCGCTGAACTCTGGATGACAGGGCAGTAGCAGCTTTGGATGACAAGTCAGGGGGGCGGCCCTCGAACCCCGGCCTGGCGCAGTAGGCGCAGTATCGGACCGCAGGAGTACCAGGAAACGAAGAGTACCTGGACGAAGCGGGCGGACCCGTTCCCGGGGCTTCCCTTCGCTCCGCGGGGTGGCCCGCGAGCGCTACGTCGCCGGAGCTGCGATCGGTCGCCGACCCGTGAAGCGCCGGAACAGGTTCGTCAACTCGCCTTGCTCCCACGAGTACAGCAGCATGCTGGCGTTGAAGATCGACCCGTAGGTGCCCGCGGTGATCCCGATGAGGAGCGCCAGGATGAAGTTCTGAATCGTGACGCCACCGAAGAGGTAGAGTGCCACGAGCGTCAGGATCACGCACATGCCGGTGCTTAGTGAACGGACGAGGGTCTGGGCCAGACTGTGATTGATGATATCAGCGATCGGCTCGCCGGCGCGGCGGATGAAGTTCTCACGGATACGGTCGAACACCGTGATCGTATCGTGGACGGCGAAGCCGATCACGGTGAGCGTAGCCGAGATGAACAGCGAGTCGAGCTCGATTCCGAACAGGCGGCCAAGAATCGAAAAGACGCCGAGCAGCAGCAGCGCGTCATGGACCAGTGCAGCCACCGCGCAGGCGCCGTAGCGCACGGGGTGCGGAACGCGGCGGAAGGCCCACCACAGGTACAACAGAATTCCGATCGATGCCGCGGCGACGGCCATGATCGAGTACCAGACCGTTTCCGCCGCCACGATCGGCGAGACAGAGTCCAGGCTCAGAACCTCGACGGGCCCGAACCGCTCGGTCAGGCCACCGACGATGACCTGACGCTCGGATTGGCGGGCCGACTCCACGTCTTCGGTAAGCGACTGCCGAAACGCGCGCAAGCGGACAACGTAGGTGTTGTTGTCCGATCGCTGAACGATCGCCTCGGGATGGTCCAGTTCGGCGAACGCCTCGCGGAGGGCAGCCTGCTCCACCGCGCCGTCGAACCGCAGCGTCATGATCGTTCCGCTGCTGAAGTCGATCCCCGGCCGGATGCCGCCCGGCAGGAGCAGCGATATCACTCCCGGCAGGATCAACGCGAGGGATAGCGCGTAGAACTTGAACCGGTGGCGCACGAAGTCGAACGTCACGAGCGTGCCCCCCGCTGGCTTAGCCGCATAGTCGGCGCCGTGCTGATCGGCTGTGTCGGTTCGGGGATTTCCGCGCCGAACAGGATCGAATTGTGCACCCAGCGGCTGCCGACGATCGCCCGAAGGAGCGACCGGGTGGTGAAGACCGCGCTAAAGAGACTGATCACGACGCCGATCCCGAGCGTGAGGGCGAATCCCTGGATCACCGAGGCACCAAATTGCTGCCCGAACCAGTACAGCAGCACGCAGGTGATGAGCGTCGTGACGTTCGCATCGAAGACGCTGTTCCAAGCACGGTCGAAGCCCGCCTCGATCGCCGCGCCGAGGGTCTTTCCCCAGCGCAGCTCCTCGCGCATACGTTCGAAGATCAGGATGTTTGCGTCGACGGCCATCCCAACCGAGAGGATGAACCCGGCGATGCCGGCCAGGGTCAGCGTCACCGGGATCAGGATGAAGACCGCCAGGGTGAGCACCGAATACACGAACAGGGCAATCGTGGCGACCAGTCCCGGCAGGCGATACGCCGTGATCATGAACAGCGCCACGATGACGAACGAGACGCCGCCGGCGACGATGCTCTTTCGGACCGAATCGCTGCCGAGGGTCGCGTCGACGGTGCGCTCCTCGACGATCGAGATCGGCACCGGCACGGCACCGGCGTTGAGCTGGATGGCGAGGGTGCGCGCCTCCTGGAGCGGGACGCCGGTGATCACGCCGTTGCGACTGATGACGGCCTGGACGGTCGGCGCCGAAATCAACTCGTTGTCGAGGAAGATCCCGAGCGGCTGACCGATCAGCCGGCGAGTGATCTGCTCGAAGAGGTGCGCGCCTTCGTCGTCGAACTCGAAGGCGACCTGCGGCTGGTTGGTGCGCGGGTCGAAGACGACCTGAGAGTTCGGTCGGAAGTACTGGCCGGTCAGCTCCTTCTCCTGGCCGTCTAGGCCCGTTGCGGTCGCGATCTTCCACTGGCCGGTGGCCGGGTCCCGCTCACGGAAGTCGAGCTGGGCCGTCTGGCCGATCAGCTTCTTCGCCTCTTCGATGTCCTTGACGCCGGGCAGCTCGACGATGACTCGGTCGTTGCCCTGCGCCTGGATGACCGGCTCGGCGACGCCGTACGCGTTGACGCGGCGCTCGAGAACCTGGATGACGCCGCGCAGCACCTCTTGCGGATCCTGGCCGGGCGCCCTGCTCATGTCGGCCTGCAGCACCAGGTGCGTGCCGCCCTGAAGATCCAGACCGAGCGTGGGGCCCTCGCGCTGGAACTGAAAGTTACCCACCTGGATGTCGAGGCCGGGGCTGCCCGGCAAGATGTCGCCGCCCGGGATGTAGTTGCCCGGATTGCGCGGCCAGACGACGATCAGCGCAAGGATCGTCAGGATGGCCACGATGAGGAGGCGCCAGCGGTTCTTCATGCAGTCCTCGAAGCAGTGCTAAGGGGCAGCGTCCGATCGTTCGTCGGAAGGGAATTATGCCACCCGCGGAGCGGCGCCCGGGGAGGGTTCCACGTTCCGTCGTCGGGCGGAGGAGCATGCGTGTCCACTGACCCATCGTGCTGGCATCATGCAAGCAGCCACGAGTCGGAGGAGGCCCATGTTCAGAACCGGCGGCGGCGGATTTGGCCTGCCCAGGATCGACGAGCCCCTCGAGATGCTGATAGCCCTCCTGCTCTTCGCTGCCCTGATCTGGCTCGGCTACCGATTCCTGAGCAGCTAATGGGTCCATCCCGCACGTCTTGCTCGCATGCCCGGCCCCGCTCCTGCTCGCGGCTCATGCTCCTGCAGGGGAGCTCATGGCCAACCTTCCCCAAACGGATACGGGGCAGACTTGCGGCACAGACCAGTAGGCAGCCTCGGCCGGTCACGCCGCGCGCCTACCCTCCGGCAACCGTCTATCGGGGATCCGGCCCTTGCTTCGGCCCGGCCACCGGCCCGGCTAGCAGCGGGCGCACCACGCGGCACACAATGTCCCGCACACGGTAGCAACTGGCCCGCCATGCTACGTCGACCAGCGCGGCGGCCGCGAAGGAGCGTGCATGCCGCCGCGTCGACGTCGCCCGATCACGGCCGAGGACCTGCTCGGCATCGCGGTGGTCGACGACCCCCGCGTCGCACCGAACGAGCAGGTCGTCGCCTTCGTCGTCACGACGATCGATCGCGGGGCCAACGAGTATCGGTCGGCCATCTGGATCGTGCCCCTCGATGGCGGCGAGCCGATCCCGTTCACCAGCGGCGAGCGCCGTGATACCACGCCACGCTGGTCGCCGGACGGCGAGCGACTCGCCTTTCTGTCGGATCGCGGCGGCGATAAGGCACAGCTCTACGTCATGCCGGCACGCGGCGGTGAGGCACGGCGCCTGACGCGCCAGCCCGACGCGGTCCGCGACTTTGCCTGGAGCCCGGACAGCAAGCACCTGGTCTTCGTCGCCCGGGTCCGCCCACGCGACGCGCCGGCAACGGATGACCCGACGCCGCCGGTCGTCCGCGAGATCGACCGGATCAAGCACAAGTACGACGGCCAGGGACTGCTCGTCGGGCACGAGCACCTGTTCGTCGTCTCGGCGGACGGCGGCGAGGCCCGGCAGATCACCGACGGCGACTGGGACGACCGACAGCCGGCCTGGTCGCCGGACGGCCGCGCGATCGCGTTCGCCTCGAACCGGACGCCGGAACGCGACACGAACGACGCCTCGCAGATCTGGGTCGTGGCGGCCACCGGCGGCCGGCCGCGCCTCGTCTCGCATGGGGACGACGCGCTGACCGGTCCGGCCTGGTCGCCGGACGGGAGCAGGATCGCCTGCGTGGGGCGGGCGGCGGACGGGCCGGCCGGCGCAAACACTCGGCTCTGGCTCTTGCCTGCCGAGGGCGGCGCGCCGATCTGCCTGACGCCGGCCTTCGATCGCAGCCTTGGCAGCGATGTCCTGGCCGACCTGCGCGGCCACGCGGCCCACCCTGTCCCCGCCTGGACGCCGGACCGGGCACGCATTCGCTTCCTCGCCAGCGACCGCGGCAACGTCCACCTGTTCGAGGTCGACGCCGCGGGCGGGACCGGCGAGCCGCGGCGGCTGATCGCCGGCGAGCGCCAGATCCTCTCCTTCAGCACCGTCGGCGACACGATCGCCTTCGCCGCCACGACCCCGCTCGACCCGGGCGACGTCGTGGTCGTCAACGCCGACCGAGGCGACGAGCGCCGCCTGACTGACCTGAATCGAACCCTGCTCGACGTGCTCGACCTCGTCGCGCCCGAGCCGCTCGACGCCGTGGGCGCCGACGGCCAGCCGGTCCAAGCCTGGGTGCTGCCCGGGCGTGGTCGTGGCAGGCGGCCGGCGATCCTTGAGATCCACGGCGGCCCGCACGCCCTCTACGGCAACGCGTTCTTCCACGAGTTCCAGCTCCTCGCCGCGCGTGGCTACAGCGTGATCTACGCCAATCCTCGAGGCAGCCGCGGCTACGGCGAGCGCTTCTGCTCGGAGATCGCCGGCGGCTGGGGCGACCTGGACCACCGGGATCTAATGGCGGTGATGGACGCGGCGGTGGCCCGCCGCGACGTGGACGCCGACCGCCTCGGCGTGGCTGGAGGCAGCTACGGCGGCTACATGACGAACTGGATCGTCGGGCACACCGACCGCTTCAAGGCGGCCGTGACGATGCGCTGCCTGTCGAACTTCCTGTCGATGTACGGCACGAGCGATATCGGCACCTGGTTCTGCGAGCGCGAGCTACTGGGCGCGCCGCGCGACCAGTTCGAGCGGTACTGGCGCCTGTCGCCGATCGCGTACGCCGAGCGGGTGGCGACGCCGATCTTGATCCTCCACGCCGAGCAGGACCTGCGCTGCCCGCTCGAGCAGGCCGAGCAGTGGTTCGTGACCCTGCGGCGGCTGGGCAAGACGGCGGAGCTCCTGCGCTTCCCGGAGGAGAGCCATAACCTGTCACGGAACGGCCGGCCGGACCGTCGCCTGCTCCGCCTGGAGCGCATCCTGGCCTGGTTCGACCGGTATCTGCCGGAGCGGTGAGAGGTAAGAAGAACCTCTCACGACTGGGAGGCACCCATGTGGGACCATCGCTCGCCGGGGCGGGCGCGCGTGTTCGGGCATCGCGGGGCGATGGGCTATGCGCCGGAGAACACCTTCGCCTCGTTCACGCTGGCCCTCGAGCAGGGCGTCGACGCGATCGAGCTCGACGTCCATCTGACGGCCGACGACGCCGTCGTGGTGATCCACGATCATCGCCTCGAGCGCACGACGAACGGCCGCGGACTCGTTCGCGCGCACACCCTGGCCGAGATCCGCGCCCTCGATGCCGGCCGCCGATTCGATCTCCGCTTCGCCGGCGAGCGGGTTCCGACGCTCGCCGAGGTCCTCGATTGGGCGCGCGACCGCTGCGCCCTCGACATCGAGATCAAGGGCGGCCCGGCCCCCTACCCCGGCATCGAGGCGCGGGTCGTCGACCTGATCCACCGCCACCGTATGGAGGACCGGACGCTCGTCATCTCGTTCGACCACCCGACCGCGCGGCGGGTGAAGGAGCTGGCCCCGGAGATCGCGACCGGCGTGCTCTACTCGGGCCGCTCGATCGATCCGACGACGCTGGCGCGGGCGGCGGGCGCGGATGCGCTGATGCCCAATTGGGCGAACGTGCTGACCGAGGACATCGAGCGGGCGCACGCGGCGGGGCTGTCGGTCCACCCGTGGGCGACGTCCGAGCCCGACGAGATCCGGTCGCTGCTCGCGATGGACGTCGACTCGATCTGCAGCAATCACCCGGACCGCGTGGTCGCGGCGCGGGCGGAACTAGGTAGGGGTGAAGGCGGGAGCCGGTAGCGGCGGGTGCGGCGCGCCGCCGAGTCCGGGCCGATCGGCGAGGGCGGCGTCGGCGCACGTCGTTGGGCGCCCACGCGAGAGGTCGGCTCAGGCTGGCCGTCAAAATCTGCCGGTCGGCGGCGAGAGGCGCCGCGGACGGGATGGCGAGGCCGACAAGATCAGACGATCGCCCAGCGAGTCGGCAGGTAAGACGACGCTCGCGAGCGCCGCCGGAAGGACTGCCAGCAGGCGCGGCACATGTACCCGAGTCCGTCGGGAGCCGGCAGCGGCACCCGATCCTCGTGACCGGCGCCGATGAAGATCTCGCAATCTCGGCACTTCACGGTGGCCTGGTACTGACTCACCATCTGGGGATGGTTCCGGATCAAGCGCTCCGCCATCTACGCCTCACCTCCGATGATGCCCTGCAGCAAGGCGACGCCGCAGAGGAGCCCGAGGACGATCACTGCCACATCGAGCACCGCCCACCTCCGTCCACCGCGAAATGCGGTGGATTCTCGCCCAGCCGTGCGAGCCGGGCGACGGGTCTGCGATCACAATCCTGTCACACGTTCGGTGACGACCGCGTCGCGGTGCCCTAGCGGGTCCGCTCGCTGCGCGGGGCGACGAACAACTGCGCAACCGCTGCCGAGAACCCGACCGCCAGCACCACGAAACCCAGCTCGACCATCATGCCTCCCCTGCTGCATCCCGCACGCGCCGACGAGCGTCGCAGGCTCATCGTACGGGGGTGTACGTCACGTCCGCGCTACGGGGTACGGGTGCGAACGTCACGTTCGCGCTACACGGGCCGCCCGAAGCTCCTGCTGGCCGACCGGCGCACGCCTCGGGGCGCCGGGGTAGACTCAGTGGACCACGAGTGAGAGGGGTGACGGTGGCAGGGTTGGACGATCTCCGACTGGATGGACGGGTGGCGCTGGTGACCGGCGCCGGCAGCACACGTGGGCTAGGCCGGGCCATTGCCGTCCGACTGGCGAGTGCGGGGGCGCAGCTCGTCGTGGGCGACCTCGACGAGGCCGGCGTGCGCGAGACCGCCGCGATGTGTGAGCAGGACGGCCCGGCCGCCCTGGCGCTGCGGATGGACGTGACCGACGAGACTTCGGTCGGGGCGGCGTTCGCCGCGGCCATCGAGCGCTATGGTCGGGTCGACGTCCTGGTCAACAACGCCGGCATCAGCGAGTCCACGTCGGCCTGGGAGATCGACGTGCCGGCCTTCGACCGCATGCTGGCGGTGAACCTGCGCGGCGGGTTCCTCTGCGCGCGAGCGGCGATGCCGGGGATGATGGACCGCCGCTGGGGCCGCTTGATCTGGATCTCGTCCGTCGCCGGCAAGACCGGCGGCGGCTTCTTCGGCAGCGCCCACTACGCCGCCTCGAAAGCCGGCGTGATTGGCCTCTGCCAGGGACTTGCGCGGCAGCTCGGGCAGTATGGCATCACCTCGAACGCCGTCGCGCCCGGCCTGATTGACACCGAGATCGCGTCGCGCGTCGTCGGCGAGGAGACCTGGGCGGCTGTCCGCGAGCGGGTCCTGCCGTCGGTGCCGGTCGGGCGAATCGGGTCCGCGGGCGACATCGCCGCCGCGGTCCACTTCCTCGCGTCGGAGGCCGCCAGCTACGTCAATGGCGAGATCATGGACGTGAACGGCGGCGTGTACTTCGACTGACCCCCTCGCCGCCCGGCGTCTCAGAGCAGCGGCGGGCCAGGCTGGCGCGGGAGGGTCTCCGGATCGGGGTGAAGCAGCACCTTCCCCCACTGCTCGAAGGTCGGCAGCGAGGCCGTCGCGTGCTGGGCCGCCGCGTGGGCGTCGCGGAACAGCCGCTCGATCGGGTTGCCCACCTGGATCGCCGTCCCGCCGGCCGCGCTGAACATCAGGTCGGCCACCTGGGCCGAGACCACCGACGCGTTCGAGTTCGCCAGCCGCGCCAGGGCCAGGTCCTTCACCCCGAGTGTCTCGCCGGCGCACGCTCGGTCCCAGAGCCGCGTCGCCGTGTCCCACAAGAAGGCCCGCGCCGAGTGCCAGAGTGCCTGCGCCTGGGCGAACTGCATTTGGGTGATCGAGCGGTCGCGGATCAGGGCCGTCGCCCGGGTCGGCGTCTTGACCTGGGCCAGCTCGTACAGCGCGTCGATCGCCGCCCGCGCGACACCGAGACGCTGCGCGCCGTGCGCCAGCAGCCACCAGCGATGCTTGTAGAGCGGCCCCGGGTGGTACGGTGTGTCGGTCCACCAGAAGGCCCAGCTCGCCGGCACGAAGACGTCGTGCAGCTCGACGTCGTGGCTGCCGGTCCCGCGCAGGCCGCTGACGTGCCAGGTGTCGTGGATGATCGCCGACCGGGCCGGCACGACCACGATCCGCTGCTCGGGCAGGCCGTCGGCGTCGAGGCGCGGCCGGTCCCCGACGTAGACGCCGGTCGTGAACCCGAGCCAGTCGGCGTTCTGGCAGCCACTGCCATACGGCCAGCGCCCGCTGACTCGGAACCCGCCCTCGACCACCGTCGCGCGACCATACGGCGCGGCCAGCGTGCCCGAGATGATCGCGTTCGGGTCGCGCTCGAAGATCTCCCGCCCGACCTCCGGCGCGAGGAAGCCGGTCACGTGGGCGCAGGACGAGTACACCTGGGCGTTCCAGCCGGCCGAGCTGTCGGCGTGCGCGAGCTGCTCGATCACGTCGAGCTGGGTGATCGGGTCGATCTCCAGCCCGCCGACGGCCCGC
The DNA here is from genome assembly GCA_030777205.1 of Chloroflexota bacterium. Taxonomy (GTDB): domain Bacteria; phylum Chloroflexota; class UBA6077; order UBA6077; family JACCZL01; genus JALYGH01. The sequence goes on along the minus strand of JALYGH010000098.1, from coordinate 166 downwards.
GGCGCGAGCATCCGCGCGATGCCGGCCTCGGCGATGGCCCGGGCCACCGGCTCGGGGAGCCGCCGCTCCCGCTCGGCCTCGTCGCCGCTGGCCCGAACCAGCGGCAGGATGGCGCGCGTCGCGGCGAGCAGCCGCTCGGCCACGGTCTCGGTCACCGGCACAACGT
>JALYGH010000097.1 GCA_030777205.1 Chloroflexota bacterium | reverse complement strand
GGCTTCCTGCGCGCGGTGCTGACCGGCACGACCGCCTACGGCGCCCTCGAAATCCAGCCGATGCTGATGCTCGCCCGGGACCCGTCCGACGCCAACGAGGAGGAGGGGCCGCGCCCGGTCCGGACCGTCCCGGCTCACTTCTCGGAGGTGTTCGACGCCGACGAGGGAGACTTCGCCCGCGTCTTCGGCGCGGCAGACGAGACCCACTTCGAGATCGGGACTCCGCTCGACATGGACGTGCCGGTCTGCCTGGACTTGAAGCGCTTCGTCGAGCGGTCGAACGGCGTGTTCGGCAAGTCCGGCACCGGCAAGAGCTTCCTGACCCGCCTGCTCCTCTGCGGCGTGGCCAAGTCCGCCACAGCGGTCAACCTGATCTTCGACATGCACACCGAGTACGGCTGGTCGAGCCAGAGCGAATTGGGCCACCACGTCAAGGGCCTCCGCCAGCTCTTCGGCGCCGCGCGCGTCGCCGTCTTCACGCTCGACCCGGAGATGCCGCGCAGCACCGACAACCGCACCGACGGGGCCATCACGATCGGGCTGAACGAGATCGAAATCGAGGACATCGCGCTGCTCCAGGACGAGCTGCGGCTCAACCCGACCGCCGTCGAGTCGGCCAACATCTGCGAGGACCGCCTCGGCAAGCGCTGGATCGAGCGGCTCACCGGGGACGACACCGACGTCAACGAGCTGGCCCAGGAGATCGGGGCGAACGCGGCCTCGCTCGGGGCGCTCCGCAACAAGCTGCGGGCCCACATCCTGCGCCTGAAGTTCATCCGCCCCTACGTCACCGAGTCCCAGTCCGGTCTCGACGCGCTGATCGCGTCGCTCGAGGCCGGCAAGCACGTCGTCCTGGAGTTCGGGCAGCATCGCAACCTGCTCGCCTACATGCTCGCCGCGAACGTCATCACCCGCCGCATCCACGCGCGCTGGACCCGCCTGACCGAGGACCACAAGCAGGGCCAGGGGGCGCAGCCGCGCCAGTTGATGATCACGATCGAGGAGGCGCACAAGTTCTTGAATCCGCGCGCCGCCAATCAGACCATCTTCGGCACGATCGCCCGCGAGCTGCGCAAATACAACGTGACGCTGCTCGTCGTGGACCAGCGGCCCTCGGGGATCGACGACGAGGTGCTCTCGCAGATCGGGACGCGGATCACCTGCCAGCTCAACGACGACCGCGACATCGACGCCGTCATGGCCGGGGTGAGCGGCGCGAGCCACCTGCGCTCGGTCCTGGCGACGCTCGACTCGCGCCAGCAGGCGATGATCCTCGGCCACGCCGTGCCGATGCCGATGGCGCTCCGCACCCGAAAATACGACGAGGCGTTCTACAAGGGCCTCGGCCCGTGGGGCGGCGACCCGATCATGGAGGCAGTTTCCGGCGCCCTGCGCCCCGGCCGCCGCTACGAGGACCTGTTCCCCGATGATGATTAGGGCCCGGTAATGATTAGAGAATGATCAAGCTCCTGCACCTCGCCGACGTCCACATCGGCATGGAGAACTACGGCCGGCTCGACCCCGAGACCGGCTCCTCGACGACGCTGCGCGCCTTCCTGAACACGCTCGACGAGGCCGTCGACCGGGCGATCCAGGAGCGGGTGGACCTCGCCGTGGTGGCCGGCGACGTCTACAAGTCGCGCGACCCCTCGCCGACCCACCAGCGCGAGTTCGCCCGCCGCGTCCTGCGCCTCTCCCGGGCCGGCATCCAGGTCGTGCTCGTGCCGGGCAACCATGACATCCCGGTCGCCACCGGTCGGGCGACGTCGGTCGACATCTTCCGGGTGCTGGAGCTGCCGGGCGTGACCGTCCTGCGGCGGATCGAGCTGAAGCGGGTCGAGACGCGGAGCGGCCCGGTCCAGGTCGTCAGCCTGCCCTGGCTGACGCGCGGCACGTTCCTCGCCCGCGACGAGTACAAGAACGCCTCGGTCGAGGAGTTGTTGAACGTCATCCTCGACGTGGCCGACGAGCGCCTGGCCACCGTCACCGCCGAGCTGGACCCGGCGATCCCGACCGTCCTGGTCGGGCACGCCCACGTCTTCGGGGCGCGGGTCGGCGCCGAGCGGCTGTTGACGCTCGGGAATGACCCGATCTTCAACGTCAGCGTGCTCGATCGCCCGAACGTCGACTACATCGCGCTCGGCCACATCCACAAGCATCAGGCGGTCACGACCGGGCGGACGCCAACCGTGTACGCCGGCAGCCTCAATCGCGTCGACTTCGGCGAGGAGGCCGAGGACAAGGGCTTCGTGCTGGCCGAGGTCCAGCGCGGCAAGACGGAATGGGAGTTCGTGCCGGTCAAGGCGCGCCCATTCCTGACGATCCGCGCCACGCCGATCGGGGAGGACCCGACCGACGAGGTCGTCAAGGCGATCTTCAAGGCCGGGCCGCGGGTCAGGGGCGCCGTGGTTCGCCTCCAGATGGTCGGGCCGCGGGCGCGCCTACAGCAGATCGACGAGCGCGAGGTCCGCGCCCACCTCCGCGAGGCCGAGTACCTGGCGCCGATCCAGCGCGAGTTCACCGACGACGCCCGCGTCCGCCTGGCCGGCCAGGACATCGCCGGGCGGACGCCGCTGGAGTTGCTGCACCTCTACTTCCAGCAGAAGCAGGTCCCCGACGACCGCCGCGAGCAGCTCGTCGCCCTCGCCCGCACCCTGATGACCGAGTAGGCGCGTGATCCCGGTCAAGCTGGCGCTCCGCAACTTCCTCTCCTACACGGAGATCCATGATCCGCTCGTGTTCTCCGGCATCCACGTCGCCTGCCTCTCCGGCGAGAACGGGGCCGGCAAGTCGACGCTGCTCGACGCGATCACCTGGGCGCTCTGGGGCGAGTCGCGCGCCCGCACCCACGCCCAGCTCGTCCACACCGGTCGGTCGGACATGGAGGTCGAGCTGGAGTTCGAGCTGGCCGGCACGCTCTATCGGGTCGTCCGCAAGTGGACGGCGCGCGGCAGGGGCGGCGCCGGCGCCACCGTCCTGGACCTGGCCATCTGCGACGACGGCGTCTACCGCTCGATCACCGGCAACTCGGTCCCGGACTCCGAGAAGAAGATCGTCGACCTGCTGCGGATGACCTACGAGACGTTCACCAACTCGTCGTTCATCCTCCAGAACCGCGCCGACACCTTCGCCCTCGCCACGCCCGCCCAGCGCAAGACCGTCCTCGCCGAGATCCTCGAACTGGCCGAGTACGACCGCCTCCAGGAGCGGGCCGGCCGCGAGGTCCGCGAGCGCGAGCTGCGCCACCGCGAGCTGGAAGGGCAGATCCGCGAGGCCGATGGCGAGCTGGCCCGCCGCTCGGAGTACGCCGCCGAAGGCGAGCGGCTGACGGCCCGGGTCGCCGAGCTCGACGAGCAGGTGAAGGTGGACGAGGCCCGCTTCCAGGCGATCCGCGAACGGCTGGCGTCGCTGACATCGTGCGAGCGCGAGCTGAACGACCTGCTCCGCCAGGCTCGCGGCACCGAGGACGAGGTGACGCGCCTGGCGAAGACGATCGCCGAGCACGAGCCGGCGCTCGACCGGGCGCGGGCGATGCTGGCGCGCGAGCGCGAGATCGAGGCGGGCTACGCCGATCTCCAGCGGGCCCGGCAGCTCGCCGACGACCTGACCGCCAAGCTGGCCGAGTACAACGCGCTCTGCGACGAGCGGAACAAGCTCGACAAGATCGTTGCCGCGGCGCGGGCCCGCCTGGAGTCCGAGCTGCAGAACGTCGGCGGCCACCTGGCCCGCGTCGCGGCCGATGCCGCCCGCCTGCCCGACTATGAGCGAGCCGTGGCGAAGGCGCAGGCCGACCAGCAAGAGCTGGCGCGCATCGGCGCCCGCCAGGCGGAGGTCGAGCGGGCGCTGGCCGGGTACCGCGAGGACCATGCCGAGACCCGCGGCGCCAACGACCGCCTCAAGCGCGAGATGCACGAGCTGAAGGACAAGATCGACCGGCTCGAGGGCGCATCGATCTGCCCGATCTGCCAGAGCGCGCTCGATCCGGACGGCCGGGCGGCACTCGTGGCGCGGTACACCGCCGAGGGGAAGGCCCAGAAGGCCGAATACCAGGCCAATGCGGCCCGCCTGAAGCAGCTCGAAGGCCAGATC
>JALYGH010000096.1 GCA_030777205.1 Chloroflexota bacterium | reverse complement strand
TCGTCGACGAGTCGCCGCCGACCTGCTCGGTGGCGTCCGAGATCGCCGCCGTCGTCGCCGAGGACTGGGACACCTGTCGGGCGCTGCGGGCGCCGGTGCGGCGCATCTGCACGGCGGCGGTCCCGATCCCCTACAGCCCACCACTGGAGGACTTCGTGCTCCCCGACCAGGCTCGTATCGAGGCGGCCGTGCGCACCGCGCTGGCCCAGTGATGGCACCGGCGTTCGCGCTCAGCGCCCACCACGTCGGGCTGACCGTCAGCAACCTCGAACGCTCAGTGGCGTTCTACCGCGACCTGCTCGGGTTCACGGTCGTCTACGAGCGGGGCGAGGTAACCGCCGAGTACATGCCCCGGCTGGTCGGGCTGCCCGGGGCACGCCTGAAGATCGCCGGCCTCGAGGTCCCCGGCCTGCACCTCGACCTGATCGAGTACCTGGCGCCCGTGGGGGCGACCGAGGCGAGCCGGACCTGCGACGTGGGGAACGGGCACCTCGGCTTCGCCGTCGACGACATCTGGGCCGCCTATCGCCAGCTCGTCGCGGTCGGCGTCCGCTTCAAGTCCGAGCCGATCAGCCCCACCCAGGGGCCGAACCGCGGCGGCTGGGCCGTCTACTTCACCGACCCCGACGGGATCACGCTCGAGATGATCCAACACGCCCCGCCGAGCGACGAGCGCCCGTGATGTGCCCTGGGGCCGGCTCGTTGTTGGAACAGCCAAAGCACCATCGGTGACCCGAACGGCTAGCTCGTCAGCATTCGGCTGTGCGGTGCATTTACTCGGTCGGTGGCGCTCAGGCCGCGCGGCGGGTGTACTCACGGATGAGCCCGCCGAGCCGATCCCGCCCGAGGACCGCCCCGATCACGTGGGCGGGGCGCTCGCCGGCGAGGGGTGGGCGCAGGTGGAGCGCACCGTGCGGCCGGACCGGGCAGTAGCGCCCGACGAACTCCCGCAGGACGCCTCGAGGTGGCACCGACCGAGGATCAGCAGCTAGTCCAGGCACTCCCGCCGCGCCGTCTCCACCCAGCGTTCGGCCACGGCGTTGGCCTGTGGCGCGCGGACCGGCGTGCGCACCACGCAAAGGCGTCTTCGGACGCGAACACGGGGTCGGAGGCCAGCCGGAACTTGACATCCCGGTCCTCGACACGGGCTCGGAACGGGTGTACTGTGGAACGGGGAGCATGCCAGGAGGTGGCGCCATGTTCGCACGTGTGGCCTGGGGCAAGGTCAAGCCCGGAACGTGGGAGGAGTACGAGCGGATCTACCACGAGGAGGTCCTACCGGCGACCCGCGACGTCAAGGGCCTGCACTTGCGGGAGCTGCTGCGGGGCACCGACGATCCTGACGAGGGCATCTCGCTGACGCTCTGGGACAGCCGCGAGGACCTGGACGCCTACGAGCAGAGCAGCCTGCACCAAGAGCTGGTCGATCGGGCGAGGGCGTACTACGTGGGCGAGTTCTGGGTCAAGCACTTCGATGTCCGCTTGGGCGAGGCACGCAGGGTTCGCCAGACTGGCGGCACGCCGGAGGAGGGCCTCGGGGGGTGGCAGTCGCCCGCGGAGACAGGACCGTCCGAGGGCAGCGCGGAGTAGCCTCACCGCGTCGAATACGAGGAGGCAAACATGGCGGATTCCAGGGCGTTCAATGAGTTCGAACCCCCGGCTGGGACCCTGCAGCCGACCTCTGGCGAGCACGCGACCGCGGAACCGGCGGCCGATAGGCCGTATGCCATCATCCGGCGGTACGAGGGGCTCGATCCTCGGGCGATCGACGAGGTGCGGCGCCAGGTCAATGACGGCCTGGTCCCGATCATCAGCCAGCTCCCGGGCTTCCTGGCGTATTGCGCCCTGCACACGGGTGGGGACGTCGTTGCCGCGATCAGCATCTTCGAGGATCGGGCCGGGGCGGACGAATCCACCCGGCGGGCCGCGAAGTGGGTCGAGGAGCACCTGGCCAACCTCGTCCCGCATCCTCCCCAGTTCACGGCCGGGACCGTCATGGCGTACAAGGTGAAGTAGCGCCACGGTCCGCCTGACACGCTTGCCTCGCTCGCGGGGGAGGACCTCCTAGAACGTGGGCGTCGATGGTGCGGCGAACAACGGCACCCAGCGCCGCCGCCGCGTGGTCGGGACAGCGAGGGCCGCCTGGAAGTGGCCCTCGCTGTCCCAGAGTCCCAACGCCACCATCCCGTTCTCGGCCGACTGACCGAGGA
>JALYGH010000095.1 GCA_030777205.1 Chloroflexota bacterium | reverse complement strand
GTCCAACACCACGGCCAGCAGCTCCGACGAGCCGGCGTTCAGGAAGAGGCCGCTGATCCAACGCGGCGCGATCATCGCGCCACCGGCGACGACGACCACGCCGAGCAGAGCGGCCACGAGCCGGCCGCGCGCCGAGCTCGGCAGGATAGCGGGTGCCCGGGATTCGGCGCGGCGGGGCGCTCGCTCGACCGGGTGACCCTGCCCCGAGGCAGCCAGCCGGTCCGCCGCGACGAGGACTGCCAGCAGCGCGAACACCAGCGCCAGGCTGAGGTTGGTTGACGGCACCTGGTCGGTCAGCCCGTACAGGAACGAGCCGAGCACCGCGCCAGTCGCGCCGGCCACCAGCCAGCGATCCGGGCTGAGTGTGCGCCGCGTGGCCCGAAGCCCAATGGCGACGCCGGCAATGGCCAGGCCGATCAGCCCGACCATCCCGAGCAGGCCCTGCTCCGCGTACGCCTGGAGGAAGATGTTGTGGGTGTGCGAGACCAAATACGGGGTCGGGAGGCGCTGGTACCACGCATACGCCTCGGCAAACGAGCGCATGCCGAGCCCGACGCCGGTGAGGGGGAAGTCGCCGAGCATCGAGAACGTGCCCGTCCAGTAGGACAGGCGGTCGCTCAGCCACTCGCCCTCGACGCCCCGCGAGATCGTCCCGCGCGCGAGCAGGGCGTAGAAGAGGCCGCCGACAGCCGGCAGGAGCGACAAGGCGAGCCAGTGACGGAACGTCGCGACGACCGTCGCCGCCACCGCGAGCGCCAGGATGGCGCCGCGGCTCTGGGTCGCCAGCAAGAACGGCACGATCGCGAGCAGGGCGACGAGCCCGGCCGACCGGACCCGGCCAGGCCCGACCGCTGCCGCCCCTGCCGCGAAGGCGCCGGCGACCAGCAGCAAGTGCGCCAGCCCGTACTGGTGGACGGCAAATCGAGTATTGACGTCGAGCGTGTCGCCGCTCACGCCCGGGAACAGGGAGAACGGCGCCAGGAGCGGCCAGATGGCCCGCGAAACCGTGCTATCCGGGAGCGAGCCGCGAAGCAGCGCCAGCAGGACGACCATCCCGACCACGACCGCTGCAAGAATGGCCCAGCTTGCCCGTCGAACCGCGCGCTCGTGCGACAGGCTGCCGACGACTACGTAAAACAGGGCGACCGCGGCGACGATGCCCGTGAGTCGAAGCTGCGCCGCCTCGCGGTGGTGCGCGACCACGAAGCCAACCAGGCTTCCGACGGCGAGCAGCGCGAACCCCGCGTCGAGCGGTGTCGCGCCCACCCCGGCCAGCCGCCGGGCTAGCAGGCGCGCCGCGTGCAGGGCGAGCACGCCGAGCGCGACCGGCACCAAGGGGTTCGGATAGGCGAAGAGAACCGCGATGGCGAGTGGTGCGGACCACCGGTCCACGGCGGCGAGGACGGCGCGCAGGGGCGCCGCCTCGATGGCCGGCCGCGACGCCTCCCGCCGCCCGTACGATATCCACATGGGTTTCACCGACTCCCGCCGGTCAGCGCGGGCCGCGCCGGGCTGGGGCCAAGCCGCGTGAGTCTATCAAATCGCCCGCGCCCGACTCAATTTCACCCACGGTGGGCGCCTATGCCGCCGACCGCGACTCGACGCGCCCCCGCGTAAGCGAGCGCAGCGACAGGTCCTCGCGGCTCAACAGCACGAGACCGGCCAGGACGACCGGCACGAGGAGCACGGCGTGCGTCAGCAGCGTGTAGCTGGCGGCCGTCGCGTCCGGGACTCCGAACGTCTCGGTCAGCAGCAACTGGAGCGGGACGTCGAACGTGCCGATGTAGCCCGGCGAGGACGGCAGGGCGGTCGCCAGGTTGGCCACGACCATGCCGGCCGCTACGCTCAGGACACCGCTGTCGAAGCCGAAGGCGAGCATCATGCAGTAGTACAGGCCAAGCTCGGCGACCCAGCACGCGATCGACAGGCAGCCGACTGCTAGGACCGTCCGCGTGTCCTCGATCGCGCGGACTCCTTCCAGGAACGAGCGCGCGAACGATCCGAGGCGACGCCCGAGCCGGTCGGCCAGCGCGACGCCGACGTCGAGCAGGCGGTGGCGCGCGGACCGCGGCAGCACGAGCAAGATGAGCAGCCCGGCGGCCGCCCCCGTCGTCACCAGGCCGGCGAAGCTGGCGAGCGCCAGGACCCAGCCGTCGAGCGGAACGAAGAGCAGCACGATAGTCATCAATGCGCAAAGCGCGATCACGTCGAGCAGGCGCTCGAGCAGGACCGTCGCCAGCGACGCCGCGATCGGGACGCCGTCCGAGCGACGCAACAGGAACGTCCTGACGATCTCGCCCAGGCGCAGCGGGAGGACGTTGTTGACCGCGAAGCCGATCACGATGACGCGAAACAGCCGTGCCGTGGGCACCGCCGCGAACGGCGCGACCAGCAAGCGCCAGCGAGCGGCGCGCAGCCAGACCCCGCCGAAGTAGACGGCGACCGCCGGGATGACGAAGGCGTAGCTGGCGTCTCGCATCGTCGTCGCCATAGAACCAATGTCGAGCGACTGAAAGAACACGACGAGCAGCACGCTGCTGACTAGCAATCCGAACACCGATCGGACGCTCAACGAATCGCCTCCGACGCTATTGGGTCACGCTCGGCCACGGTCGGCATCACTTCAGCCACGGGCTCATCGGTCGAGGCGGCCTCGGAACGGGCCAGCGCACCGAGGGAGACGTGCTCGCGGCTGAGGAAGGCGATGCCGATCGTGGTGACGAGCATGTACTGACTCAAGTGGGCAATGATCGCGAACGCCAGCGCCACTTCGCGGCCCACCCCGAAGATGGCCAGCGCCGACGTCGCGAAGAACTGGAACGTCCCGACGTAGCCGGGCGCCGCAGGCAGCATGATGCCGAGGTTCACGACCGCCAGGAGCACGGCGCACGCCGCCGCCCGCTGACCGGCCGAGAGTCCCAGGTCGAAGCCGGCTGACAGCACGAAGTACGCCAGCCACTCGAGCGTCCAGACGGCGATCGAGAGCGCGGCCGTCCGTAGGAGGACCGAGCCCCGCCGCATCGTGGCCAGCCCGAGCACGAACGCCCCGAATGCGCCGCTGGTCCAGCGGGCGAGCCGATCCGGGAACGGCCGCAGCGCCAGGGCCAGGAGCCGCTCGGCCAGGTCGGGCCAGGCGAGCAGCACGACCACCCCGACCGTGATCGCCAGAAACACCGTCCCGGCCAGCAGCTCGACCTGGCGGCCCCAACCCGGCAGCTCGATCAGGAACGCCAATCCGACCAGGAGCGACGCCAACACGAGCCCGTCGAACAGCCGCTCCAGGAAAACGCTCGCCAGGATGAACGTCTTGCGCACACCGGTGCGACGACGGAGCAAGTAGGCGCGCGCAACCTCGCCGAGCCGCGCCGGGAGGAGGTTGTTCGTGGCGAACCCGATCATCAGCACGCCGAAGAGCGTCACGAAGCGGCAGCTCGAGGCCTCGGCGAGGATGACCCGCCAGCGGGCGGTCCTAAGCAGGTAGCCGACCAGCCAGCAGGCGAGCGCCGGCGCGACGTACAGGTAGTTCGCCCGGGCCAGCGCCTCGACGAGGCCCCGGCGGTCGACGTTGTTGAACGCGAGGACGAGGAAGACGATCGTGACGACGAAGCCGAGCAGCTTCCCCTTACCCGACACGCTGCCCCTCCGCGCATGGCCGGCTCGGGCGGCGCTCGCAATGGCCCATGCGATCGAGAAGGCTCGGCCGCCGGCTCCCTCGGCTCAGCGCGGGCCTCCGACGGCGTAGCGGCTCAGGGTCCCACCGGCGCTCTCGGCGACCCAGACGTCGCCGTCGGGCGTCACGTCGACGCCGGTCGGCACGCCGAGCCGTCCGCTCCCATCGGCGGGCCTGCTCAGCGGGCGTACCTGGCCGCCCGCCTCGATCACGCCGACCTCGCCCCGCTCAGGGAAGGTCACGTAGATCTGCCCGCCGGCCGCCGCGATGTACGGCTTGTTGGTAATGCCGCGGTTCTCCCAGCCCTGGATCGGGATCGCGCCGAGCGGATTGCCCTTGGTGTCCAGTCGCTGGATGCGCCCGTTCCAGCCGTCCGCCACGAGCAGGGTATCGCCGTCGAACGCCAGGCCGACCGGCTCGTTGAAGCGACCTGGCTCGTCCCCCGCCCCGCCGAACACGCGCACGACGTGGCCATCCGCGTCGAAGACCTGGATCCGCTTGTTGCCCGTGTCGCTGACGTAGAGCAGGCCATCCGGCCCGATCGCGATGTCGCGCGGCCCGAAGAACTTGCCGGGCTGGGCCTGGGCGTCCCCCTTGGTGTCGGCGACGCCGCCCCACGACGCGACCGGTCGGCCGTCCGGCGCGAACTTCTGGATCCGATGGTTCCAGGTGTCGGCCACGTACACCTCGCCGGTCGGCACCACGGCGATCCCCCACGGCTCGGCGAACTCGCCCGCGCCGGTGCCCGGGCGACCGAAAGTGCCGGCGATCGACCCGTCCGGGTTCAGGATCGTGACCCGGTTGCCGCGCCCCTCGGCGACGTACGCGCGCCCATCCGGCGCCAGGGCGATGCCCTTCGGCTCGACCAGCAGCGGCTCACCCCGGGGGTTGACACCGAAGAGCGTCAGCGAGGGATCAAGCCGGTCCACCGCGCCGACTCGCTGCTCTATTGGCGCGCTCGCGGCCGGGCGCGCCCCCGGGGCGGCCGGGGCGGTGGTCGGGGCCGGGCCGAGCGTCGGCACGTCCTTGCGGACGAACAGGTAGAACTCGCGGGCGCCGAGGATGTTGAACGGCTCGCGGTAGAGCAAGAACTTCAGGAAGCGGGCGCGGCCGGCCGGATCGCTCAGCGTCTGGAAGATCGCGCCGGGGTTGGTCGACCAGACCTTGTAATCCTCCGGAAACCACCAGTTGAGTCGGTACTTCTGGCCGACGTAGTCGCCGAGCTGGTCGCGGATCGGATCGATGTTCGGCGCCATCGCGAGGATGACCGGATAGTCGCGCAGGTCGATGTCGGGGCCGAACGTGCGGGTGAAGTACCGCCGGTTCTTGTAGTCGCGCAGGTACCACTCGAACGGCCACGATACGGCCTCGTGGACGACCGGCTGGCCGCCGACCATCTCGGTGTAGCCGTTGTCCATCAAGATGCGCAGATCCTTCCGTTGGGCGGTCTGGAACCCGATCCGCTCGATCTCGTCCACCACCCGCGGCACATCGGGCGACGACTGCACGTAGATCAACATGTCCAGCGGGACGTCGGCATTCTGATAGGTCGCCACCCAGGCGGTCCGGATGTAGAACGACCCGAGGACGAGGAGCGCCACGAACGTCAGCGGCAGCCCCACGCGCGCCCGCCGCACGATGGCCAGGTACGCGATACCGGCCAGCGCACCCAGGACGAGGACGCCGAGCGTGAGGCGCTCCAGCGTGAGCCGCTGCGTTTCGAGCGGGGTCAGCGCCTGGGCCGCGTCGATCGCCACGAACGCGGTCACCGTGGTGATGACGAGCAACGCCAGCCCGGCGACGGCCAGCGTCGGCCGCGCGAGCAGCGCGGACCGATTGGCCCGGTAGCTCCAGTCGCCGAGCCAGCGCGCCGCCAGCAGCACGAGCGGCATCGCGACGTGCGGCAGCAGCCAGGGCATCTTCTCGCCGGCCCAGGAGTAGATGACGAAGTTGCCCACGAACCAGTAGGCGCAGAACCACCCGAAGAGGGACTTGCGGAACCAGCGCGTCGCCATGGCCGCCAGCGCGAAGATGAACGGCACGAACTCGTACAGCCCGATCAGCAGGAGGTAGTAGTAGTACGGCTGACCGCCCCGCTGGACGTCGTGCTGATCGATCCAGTAGGCGAGCGCGCCGACCGATCCCGAGTACAGGCCGCCGCACGGCGCCCCGGAGAAGCGATCTTCGCGGAAGCAGCTCAGCCAGGTCGTCGGATCCCCGACGTTCGTGAAGAACGTCGTGAACAGCAGGACGTACACCACGCCGAAGATCGCGATGCACTCGATCCAGGTCCGACGCGAGATGGCCTTGAGGGCCTGCCAGGCCGTCGGCCACTTCGAGTGCAGTCGGGCAGTCGCCCAGAGCACGACGAAGAACGTCAGGAAGACGAACGCGTGAATGTACGTCGCCTCTTTGTCGGCGAACGCGAGGATCAGCATCAGGCTGCCGAAGTACAGGTAGCGCGGGTTCCGCGTGCGAACCCAGCCGAAGATGCCGACCGCCATCCCGAGCGTGAAGAACGCCAGGTAGATGTCCTCGCGTGCGAAGCGCGAGAAGTAGAGGAACGACGGGCTGACCGTGAACAGCAGCGAGGCGGCGATGGAGCCGCGGTGGCCGAGCTCGTGGCGCAAGAAGTACGGCAGGACGATGATCCCCGTCCCGAAGAGCACCGCCGCGAGCCGCGCCGTGACGTTGTTATCCCCGAACAGCCAGTAGAGCAGGGCCGTCATGTGGAACTGGAACGGCCCGTGCATCAGCGGGTCGTGAACGTAGCCCCGGCCGACGTACAGGTACCACGAGTAGACCGCGTGCAGGCTCTCGTCGTGGTGATACGCCCGGACGGCGACCTCGTGCATCCGCAGCCAGAAGCCGACGCCGGCCAGGATCAGGAACGGCAGGACGTCGAGCCAGGGCGAGGAGCGGGTCGCAGGGGCTGCTGGTGGCCGCGCTGGCGCCGGAATGGGTCGGGCAGCTAGCTGGACCATGTGGCGGCCACCGGCTGGGAAGTCGTCACGTGGAGTTGGCGCCTCGACTGACAAGGCATAGAAAATGGCCGGCCTACCTGCCGGCCGGCTGGACGAGAACTATAGCATAGGGCCGCACCCCGACCAAGCTCTGGCGCTGGACCAACCAGGACCAGAGCTGGGCCGGTCCCAGGCTCGCGGCTTCCCCGTCGGTCGCGTAGCCGACGACAACCCGGACCGCCTCCCAATTCGGTTCCACCTGGGTCGGCGGCGCGGCCAGCAGTCGGGGTACTGGCTGGGTCGCGGCGGACGCATCGAAGCGAACCGTCGGGATGTCGCGCAGCGCCCAGGCGACGATCGGTCGCAGCGCCGGCTCGACCGGGATCATCCTGAACGGGTCGGCTCGGTACCAGGCGAGGGCGTGCTCGCGGACGGTGCGGACGTCGGCGGTGAGGACGGCCGTGTCGACGAGGTGTCCGCGGTCGCTGCCACGCGCCTCGAGCCAGCGCGACGCGCCGGCGACCGTCCCGAACGCGACCAGGACCAGCGCGAACGTCGCGGCGGACGACCCGACCTCGCCGGGCGCCAGGATGTTGAACGCGAGCAGCGCCACGAGCAGGAGGCCGGCGGCGGCAACGACGGCGGCCGGGATCCAGGGATCCTGGTCCTGGCGGAGGCCGGCGTTGATCTGGATCGTCGCCGTGACAAGGGGTACCAGGGCGGCGAGCCCGACCACCACGGTCCGCGACGACGCGTGAGCCCGCAGCCTCTCCCAGAGGCAGACGAGGCCGAGGCCACCGAGCAGCGCCGCCGGGACCGACGGCTGGAAGAGGTACCGCGCGTCCGGCTGGCGCATGAGCGACGCGAGCGTCAAGGCGATGATGAGCCAGACCCCCAGGAAGCGCACCGAACGCGGGTGGCAGCGGTAGCGGGCCGCCCCGATCGCCGCGAGCAGCAGCGTACCCCCATCCTCGAGCAGGAACAGCAGGGGCGCCCGCAGGCCGCTGCCGCGCGCCACGTCGCCGCTCCACGTCCAGAGCGGGTCGATCAGGCCGGCCTGCACCCCGATCGGGTTCATCAGCAGGCGCGTGCTGACCAGGACGCCGACGCCGAGCGCGACGAGCGCGGCCCGCCCGACGGCGGCGCGCGCCGTCGGGAACCAGGCCCGCAGCGTCCCGACGTCGCCTTCGGCGATGGCGTAGGCCAGGAGGGCGCCGGCCAGGCCGACCGTGAGGCTTGGGTCGCTCGCCAGCCCGAGCGCCACGGCAGCGAGGGCCCCGACGAGCCAGCGTCGGTCGCGATCCTGGGCGTACCGCCAGCCGCACGCCACGGTGAGCAGCAGGAAGCCAAGTCCGAAGATCGCCGGCGAGACGGTCCGCGAGAGGACGACGAGCGGCGGCGAGACGGCCAGCGCGAGCGCCGCGCCGAGGCTCCAGCCGGCGCCGAGGACTGGGCGCAGCAGCCACGGCGCCAGGACGAGCAGCGTGCCGAATAGCGCGGACGGCAGGCGGGCCTGGCCGTCGCCCGGCGTGAACAGCGCGAACACGAACGACAACAGGTTCGGCAGGAGCGGGCCCGCCTCGTAGGCCACCCGCCACTCGCGGAAGAGCGTCAGTCCCTCCAGCGCCCGTCGGCCCTCGTCCGGGTTGAGGGGCGGGTCGCCGATGCCGACGAGGCGGAGCGCCAGCGTGGTCAGGCCGATGGCGCCCCAGGCGATCACCTCGTAACCGGGCAGCCAGCCGAGGACGACGCCCCGGTCCGCGTCCGCGCGCGCGTCGATTGCCTGCGCCATCACCGCCCCGCCTCTCCGTGCTCCGCCAGCAGATAGATCGTCGTGCCCCCGCCACTGAACGCCACCGGCAGGAGCGAGTCGAGCCGCGCCTGGGCATCCGGCCCGTACTTGTCGCGCTCGAGGGCGCCAAAGAACAGGTAGCGCGCGTCATATCGGCGCGCGAGCCCGAGGATCTCCTCGCGGGTCTCGGCTCGGTACATCCGGTCGACGTCCTGTTCGCGCTGCGCGTACTCGGGGCGCTCGCCGCGCCACTGCAGCTCGTGGCCGACCCAGCCGACGATGGTCGGCAGCCCCGCGAAGGTCGAGACGCGGGCGAATTCCTGATAGCTCCCGCCCACGGCCTCGACCACGACCGGCCGACCGGACACCGACGTACGCAGCCACTCTATCGCCCGGAGGTCGGCCGGGGCGCTGCGCTCCAGGAACCGCTCGCCGTCGAGCGTCGGCCCGCCGTGGAACTGGCCGGACTTCGTCCAGGTCGCGGCCAGCGGGTACACCAGCCCGGCGGCGAGGATGACGGCGGTCAGGCCGCCGGCGACGAATCGCCACCCGCCCACTCGGGCGGTGATCGAGGGAGGCGCCCAGATCGTCTCGAGCGTCGCGGCGGTCGCCACGCCGAGCATGATCCAGACGTGGTAGTGGAACTTGAAGACCGTGTTCATGCGCGTGCCGAAGACGTCCCGCACGAACACCAGCTCCACGACGATCAGGATGACGACGGCGTACGTCGCGAGCAGCCAGGTGAACAGCGCCGGCCCGGACGCGCCGGCGACGGGCCCGTGCCCCGGCCCGAGCAGTCGCCAGCCCGCCCACCCGAGCAGGAGCGCGAGCGACCCGAGCAGCGCCAGCGTCGGCTCGCCGAGCGCGGCGAACGCGACCAGCGCCAGGCCGATCGCCACGAGCCACCCGCTCCCGGTGCCGCCCTCGGCCGCCTCACGCCCCGCGTCATCGGCACTCGGCAGCTCGGTGTCCGCGGGTGGCGGTGGGAGCGGGCGCCGCAGCAACCAGATCCCGAGCAGCGTCGCCGCCGCCAGCGCCGGCCCGAACAGGATCAGCAGCGAGACGAGCGGCGTCCGCTCCGCCACGATGCCGAGGCCGAGCCGCTGGGATTGGTAGCCGACGAAGTAGGGCGCAATCAGCGCGACGGCGCCGACGACGGGCAGCACGAGCGACGGCAGGCGGGCGAGCAGCTTGTCCCGATTGCGGTGGCGACGCCAGGCATCCGTGATGCCGGCCAGCACGAAGAGGCCCCAGAAGGTCGGGACGTCCCAGGTGCTCGCGGCGACCAGGGCCGCCAGCACCGGCGCCGCCACGGCGGCGCGCACGCCGTCGAACCCGCGCTCCTCGCCGAGCCACGGATCGAGCGCCAGGGCGACGATGAGCAGATCGAGGACGATCGCGACGTAGTGCGGGTGCAGGTCGCCCAGGATGAACGAAAAGTAGGGGAACTCGGTGATCCCGTCCGGCGGGATGTTCGGGATGACGCGCGAGGAGCGCCACCACCAGCCGCCATCGGCCGGCAGCAGCCCGCCACTCGGGTTGGCGGACAACCCCTTGACGCCGACCGCCTGCCAGAAGCCCGGATCGCCCCAGCCCGCGGCGGCGACCAGCTCGAGCGGCCCGACCAGGTTCCCGACGACCATCACCAGCGCGCCCCCGACCAGCGCGAAGGGGAACGCGCGCCGACAGAGGGAGCTTGCGCGCGGCCGGGCCAGCAGCGCGTAGACGATGCTGGCGACGGCGGCGAACCCGGCCGCGAACACGAACGCCAGCGCCAGGTTGTAGGCAATCGGCGGATCGGTGCCGGCGATCTTCGCCGGTAGCCCGGCCAGCAGGTAGCTCAGGTAGTAGTACGGCAGGCCGAATCCGGCCAGCCACATGTCCTCGGCCGGCAGGTCGACCGCCCGCAGCAGGGCGTGCATGAACGCGAAGTCCATGAACTTCTCCTGCCCGATGATGTCGGCGTTATAGGCCCGCACTCCGATGCCGACGGCGAGCGGGGCCAGGAACGCGGCCTCCAGCGCAACGAGCAGCCGCCAGCGCGCGGCGACCAGCACCCGACACTCGCGGCCCCAGGCGGACCAGGCGACGAGCGCGAGCGCGAGCGCGACCGTGACGGCCGTCGCGGGCCGGTAGGCGGTCATGCCGAGGAGATCGGTCAGCCAGCACGCCACACCGACCAGCACGATCGCGAGCACCCGTCCGAGGCCGAGGCCCCGGTCCGGGAAGTTCCGGAACACCCGCATGGTGAGCGGCAGCGCCGCCGCGGCGAGCGCCTCGACGACGAACAGCCAGGGGAGGACGGCGATCATCGGCGAGCGGTCAGAGCGCTTCCCGCGGGGCCGGCTCGCGGCGTGCGTCGCCGAGGCTCACCGGAGCGGGCTGGTCGGCGTGGCCGGACGACCGGGCGCGCGCAACCAGGTCGACGAGCCGCCTGCCGCCGAACGCCGACGCATCCCCGCGCAGCAGGAAGTAGGCGCCGCCGACGACGAATGCCCCGAAGATCGCGGCGTGCAGGACGATCCCGGCCGCCGCGGCCTGGTTCTCGTCGACGCCGAACACGGCCAGTGACGCGACGACGACCCCGTGGAACACGCCGACGTAGCCCGGCGCCGACGGGACCGCCATGCTCAAATTGGTCGCGACCAGCACGAAGAGCGAGACGGTGAACGGCTGAGCGATCCCGAGCGCCAGCAGCCCGAGGTACACGGTCACCGCTGACCCGAGCCACATCACGACCGACCAGGCCAGCACCTTCGCGAGGACGACCGGCTTGCGCACGAAGCCCAGCCCGTCCAGGAATGAGGCGAGCAGCCCCGAAGCCCCGATCTTGCCCAGCAGCGGCAGCCGCGCCTCGAGCCACCGCGCGAGCCGAATCGCGCGGTCCCGCGCCGCCAGCGCGAATCCCAGGCCGACCGCCGCGACCGCCAGGCCAAGGCCGCTGACCCAGGCGGCCGCGTTCGCCGTGTCCGGCAGCGGGATCACGAACCGCAGCAGGAACAGGAACAGAGCTACCGTGCCGAGATCGAACACCTTCTCGATCAGAACGGTGGCCAGGACGGTGCTCTTGTTGACCCGCTCGGCCTCGCCGACCAGGAACGCGCGGAGGATCTCACCGGCGCGGAGCGGCAGGACCGTGTTCGCCATGTACCCGAGGTAGAGCGCCGCGAGCAGGCTGCGCATCGAGATGCGCTCCGGCTCCGGGAAGAACAGCCGCCAGCGGACGCACTTCAAGTACATCGTGACCGGGAGCGTCGCCCAGCACGCGAGGACCAGGAAGGGGTTGGCGCCCGACAGGGCCTCCCAGACGTGGACCGGATCGAGCGTGTAGGCCAGCCAGGCGACCACGCCGATGCTCACCATGATGCCGAGCCAGATGCGTGGGTTCATCATCTCATTCAGGTCCCGACGACGCGGTAGATCGTGACCTCGTCGGACCGGTACGCGACTTCCAGGCCGTGCCCGACCATGTGCTCGAACTTGTCGAGGCCACCGGCCGCGTAGTATGCCCGTTCGAGCCCGCCGACGACGATGAATCGGACGTCGTACTTGCGGATGACGCTCCAGGCGGCCTCCGCGTCCGGCGACCCGTACGCCCGCGCGACGTCCCGCTGGCGCTCCTCGATCCGACCGGGGTACGCCATCCGCTGCTGCGTCTGGTGCCAGTCCCACCCGAGGACCGTCGGCAGGCCGGTGTAAACGGAGTAGCGCGCGCCCCACCGATAGAGCGGTGCATTGCCCTCGAGGACGACGGGCGTGCCCTCCACGTTCTCCAGCAGCCAGCGGATGGCGGCGGCGTCGGCCGGCAGCTCGAGGTCGCGGCCTCGGTCGACGTACCTCGCACGGCCCATATAGGCCATGCCGTCGACCGTCGGCGGCAGCGACGAGAAGCGCAGACCGAGCTTCATGGGTGTCGCGAGCAACGGGTAGGCAGCCGCGCTCGCGGCGAGCAGGCCGAGCGCGACGAGCCAGGCGGCCGCCCAGCCGGTCGGACCGCCAGGCCGCCGGGTCCAGAGCCGCCGGATGACCCAGATCAGCGACGGGCCGGCCAGCAGCGACAGCAGCACCCAGGCCTGGAGCCAGAACTTGAACACGGTGTTCATCCGGCCGACGTCGCCCTTGACCGCCACGAGCTCCGGCAGGGCCAGTGCGCCGAGCGCCGCCAGGAGGATGGCCGCCCACCACAACCGCTCGCGGGACCGGTGCCGGAGCACGACGAGCGTCACTGCCGCGAACCCGATCATGACGATGATGCCAAGCGTCCCCCAGCCGAGCGCGGCCAGCCCCCCGCCCAGGGCGAGCGCGACGGCGGCGACACCGACCCCGAGCTGCTCCGATCGGGCGGTCGGCACCGGCAGCGCGAGGCTATAG
>JALYGH010000094.1 GCA_030777205.1 Chloroflexota bacterium | reverse complement strand
GCCAACAACGAGGCGGCCAACGCCGAGGCGTTCACCAATGGCTGGTTCCGGACCGGCGACCAGGGCCGGATGGACGACGAGGGGTACCTCTACATCACCGGGCGGATCAAGGAGATCATCAATCGCGGCGGCGAGAAGATCTCCCCGCGGGAGGTCGACGAGGTGCTGCTCGACCATCCGAACGTGGCCCAGGTCTGCACCTTCGCGATGCCGCACGAGATGCTCGGCGAGGAGATCGCGGCGGCCGTCGTGCTGGTAGACGGCGCCAGCATCACCGAGCGTGAGCTGCGCGAGTTCTGCTCGGAGCATCTGGCCGACTTCAAGGTGCCGCGCAAGTTCGTGCTGGTAGATGAGATCCCGAAGGGTGCGACCGGCAAGATCCAGCGGATCGGGCTGGCGAAGAAGCTCGACCTCGCCTGAGCCGACGAAGGATCATCCCGATGAAGATCTGCATCTTCGGCGCCGGCGCGATGGGCGGCTGGATCGGCGGGCTGCTCGCGCGCCAGGACGTCGACGTCACGCTGGTCGCGCGCGGCCCGCACCTCGAGGCGATGGAGCGGAACGGGCTGACCGTCCTGATGAACGGCGAGGAGATCCGCACCCGGCCGCGCGTGACGAACGACCCGCGCGTCGCCGGGCCGCAGGACTACCTGTTCATCGGCCTGAAGGCCCACTCCGTGCCGCCGGTCGTCGAGCAGATGCGTCCCCTACTCCGCGACGACACCGCCGTCATCACCGCCTCGAACGGCATCCCCTGGTGGTACTTCTACAAGCTACCGGGGCCGTGGGAGGACCATCGGCTGGAGATGGTCGACCCGGGCGGCAAGCAGTGGGACGTGCTGCGACCGGAGCGGGCGATCGGCTGCGTACTCTGGCCGGCCGCCGAGGTCGTCGAGCCGGGCGTCGTCAAGCACGAATACGGTGACCGGGTCTCGCTCGGCGAGCCGGACGGCAGCCGGTCGCCGCGCGCCGAGGCGCTGAGCAAGGCACTGACGGCGGCCGGCCTGAAGGCGCCGGTCCGCCCGAACCTGCGCAACGAGATCTGGATGAAGCTCTGGGGCAACCTGTCGTTGAACCCGGTGAGCGCACTGACCCTCTCGACCCTGGAGGACCTGACCCGCGACCCCGGCACCCGCGCGGTGGTCCGCCAGATGATGGAGGAGGGCCAGGCCGTCGGCGAGAAGCTCGGGGTCCGCTTCGCGATGAGCGTCGAGGCGCGGATCAAGGCGGCCGAGGAGGTCGGCGCGCACCGCACGTCGATGCTCCAGGACCTCGAGCGGGGGCGCCCGATGGAGATCGACGCGCTGGTCGGCGTCGTCTCGGAGCTCGGCCGCCTGGTCGGCGTGCCGACGCCGACCATCGACACCGTCTACCACCTGGTCGTCCGCCGCGCCCGCGAGGCCGGCGCCTATCCCGAGTAAACTCTCCGCGTAGATCACAGCGCCGCGAGTACGATCTGCCCGACACGAGATCAGGACGGGTGCGGTGTCCCGGTACGGGGGTCGAGCATGGCTGTCGAGCTGAAGCGCTTCCGCTTCTCCCGAGTTGACTATCACCAGTTGGCGAAGGTTGGCATCCTCAAGCCCGAGGCGCGCGTGGAGTTGATCGATGGCGAGATCCTCGAGATGAGCCCGATCGGGCGTCGGCACAAGATAAGCGTCAATCGTCTCACTGACATCTTCGCGCCGCGCTTGCACGGCGCGGCTATTGTCCAGGTCCAGAGCTCGATCGCGCTCGGCGAGTTTGGCGAGCCCGAGCCCGACGTCGTCCTGCTCCGCTTCCGCGCCGACTTCTATGCTGAGTCAGACGAGACGCCCGAGGACGTCTTGCTGATCGTCGAGGTGGCCGACAGCTCCGAGGCGTACGACCGCCGGGTCAAGGGGCCGCTCTACGCACGCTTCGGCATCCCCGATTACTGGCTCATCGACCTGAACCGCGACCTCGTCACGGTATATCGTGATCCGACGCCGGACAGGTACGCGACCTCACGCGTCTTCCGGCGCGGCGAGTCGGTCAGCCCGCTCGCATTCCCGGAACTGACGGTCGCCGTCGACGACATCCTGGGCTGACATCGAAAGGGCGCTCAGGGCGTGAGCGCGCCGACCGATTCGCGGTCCATCTCGCTCGACGGATGACGGCCGGGCGGGAGACCTGGCGTTCGGGGGGATGACGGCCGCCGACGGGACAAGTGGGCTCGACGGTCGCACGGAAACATCCGGGTTATCCTTCCGCGATTACCGAGGAGGACGATCCGACGATGCGCGACCTCGTTGACCGCCTGAACGCGTTGTGCGACGAGCAGCCGTTCACGACGACCTGGTTCCTCAGGGACCTGCGGACTGGCGAGACGGCCGACCGCGACGGCGATGTCGTCGTGCCGTCCGCCAGCACCCGCAAGATCGCCGTCCTGATGGCGGCACTGAAGGCCGTCCACGAGGGCCGCCTGCGCCTGGACGACCCGTTCACGATCGACGCGAAGTACCAGGACAACACCTCGGGCACCTTCCAGCACCTCTCGTCCGGCTCCGCCATCACCTTCCAGGATGCGCTGGTGATGATGATCATCGTCAGCGACAACACCTGCACGGCCAAGGTCGTCGACATCGTCGGGCTGGACGCGATCAATGCGCTGTCCAGGTCGGTCGGCATGGTCAGCACGACCCACCGCCACAACATGCCACCGAAGGACCTGCCGTACGACCACCCGGTCGAGCTGACCAATGCCACGACCGCCAACGACGTCGGGCTGCTGCTCGACCTGATCCTCCGGGGCACCAGCGACGAGGCGGTGGCGGCACAGCTCGGCTCGACGCCCGAGCTGTGCAAGCTGGCGCTCCAGATCCTGCTCTGGCAGAAGCTGAACAACCGCCTGCCGCTGCTCCTGCCGAGCGAGGCGCGGGTGGCCCACAAGACCGGCACCGGCGCCCGCAACTACAACGATGCCGGCATCGTCTTCCAGGGCGACACGCCGCTGATCATCCAGAGCGTCTACACCGACGGCCTGCCGACGGACATGCCGGACGGCACCAACGGCTACGGCGCGGCGGCACTGCACATGGCCCGGCTGGCGAAGACCTGCTACGACGCGTTGCGCCAGCCGAGCGCGGCCCCGGTCGAAGCGGCGCTGGCGTAGGCCGGCCTGTGGCGACGTACGACCTGGTCTTCACGAACGCCACGCTGGTCGACGGGACCGGGGCGCCGCTCCGGACGGCGTCCGTCGGCGTGCGCGACGACACGATCGTCGCCGTCGGAGACGTGAAACCGGATGGTGCGGGTCGTCTCGTCGACGCGAGCGGGCTGGTGCTCGCGCCCGGCTTCATCGACATGCACACCCACTCGGATCGGACGCTGCTCGTCGACCCGGACGCCCAGAGCAAGGTCCAGCAGGGCGTCACCACAGAGATGGTCGGCAACTGCGGCAGCTCGCCGACGCCGTGC
The DNA here is from genome assembly GCA_030777205.1 of Chloroflexota bacterium. Taxonomy (GTDB): domain Bacteria; phylum Chloroflexota; class UBA6077; order UBA6077; family JACCZL01; genus JALYGH01. The sequence goes on along the minus strand of JALYGH010000094.1, from coordinate 7,445 downwards.
GTGGGCGCGGTGGCTGAGGAGGAGCGCAAGCGCCTCGCGCGCTGGGGCGTCGAGCCGACCTGGCGGACGATGGCCGAGTACCTGCGGACCCTGGAAGAGCGCGGCGTCGGGATCAACGTCATGGCGCTCGTCGGGCATGGCTCGGTCCGCAAGGCGGCGATGGGCTACGCCATGCGCCCGGCCGACGCCGGGGAGCTGGCCGAGATCCGCTGGCTCGTCGCCGAGTCGATGGCGGGCGGTGCCGTCGGGATGTCGTTCGGCGGCATCTACCCGCCGAGCAACTACGCGGACACCCAGGAGCTGATCGAGGCGAGCAAGGAGGTCGCCGCCGCGAACGGCATCTATGCTTGCCATATGCGCAACGAGCGCGAGGGGCTCCTCGACGCCGTCCGCGAGTCGATTCGGATCGGGCGGGAGTCCGGCGCGGCCGTCCAGATCTCCCACCACAAGGCGTCGAGTCCGCGCGTCTGGGGCCTCGTCAACGAGAGCCTCGCGCTGATCGAGCAGGCCCACGACGCCGGGCTCGACGTGACATTCGACCAGTACCCGTACCGAGCGTCGAGCACGAACCTGAACGCGATGCTGCCCCCGTGGGCCCACGAAGGCGGCCCGGCCGGGATGCTGGCGCGGCTGCGCGACCCGGCCGAGCGGACGAAGATTCCTGGCCGACCTGCGGAGCGATCGCCCAAGCGGGACCGGCGCCAACCTGACGCCCGACGACATCCTGATCGCGAGCTGTCGCACCGACCGCTCGCTCGACGGCAAGACGATCGGTCAGATCGCCCGCGAGCGCGGCACGGAGCCGATGGAGACGGTCCTCGACGTCCTCGTCGCGAACGAGGCCGACATCGGGGCGATCTACTTCTCGATGAGCGAGGATGACGTCCGCACCATCATGCGCCACCGGCTGATGATGATTGGCTCGGACTCGACCAGCATGACGATCGGCGGCAAGAGCGCCGAAGGCAAGCCGCACCCGCGCACGTACGGGGCGTTCGTCCGCATCCTCGGCCACTACGTCCGCGAGGGGGGCGTGCTGACGCTGGAGGAGGCGGTCGCCCGGCTCTCCGGTCGCTGCGCCGCGAAGCTCGGCCTCGCGGACCGGGGCACGGTCGAGGCAGGGAAGAAAGCGGACCTGGTGCTGTTCTCGGCCGAGCGCGTCCGCGAGACGGCCACGTTCCAGGACCCGCACCACTACCCGGAAGGCATCGAGATGGTCGTCGTGAACGGTCGCGTGGCGGTCGAGCGGGGCCAGCACACCGGGGTACTGGCCGGGCGTGTGCTACGGAACGCGCGGTAAGTACAGCAGGGAACCCGTGACCCAGGCTACTGGCGCGTCGGCCGTCATCTCATTGCCCCGGAACGGGCAGAACCGCTCGACGCCGTCAGTGTGGACTTCGCCCCCGACGCGCGTCCCGGCGCGGTCGACGAGCTCGCGGACAATGCCTCGCCCAGCGGGGATACCCCGCGTGCGCATCGGTCATGCGCGCGGACCCCGGCTCGACGTGCGCCTCGACGGCCGGGCAGGCGTCTCGCGCTTGCGGCCAGGGACGGCGCCGGCGCTTGCACGGGAACAGATCAAGTGACGCCAGGAAGCCGACCGCAGGACCCCCGCACGTCGAGCAGATGATGCCGGTCTGCCAACGTAGACCGGAGCTCGGCGTGCGGGGCACTGAACCCTCGAACGGCCGAGAGGTCGGCTCCAGGCCCCGTCCGGTCACAGCTCCTTGGCGACCGCCAGGCCGATGACCGACGCGGCGCCGGCTGCCATCAGGGGCTCCGCGCAGGCGCGTAGCGTCGCGCCGGTCGTCGTGACGTCATCAAGGAGCGCCAGGTGCCGGCCGGCAATGCGCGCGCCCCGGCTGCACCTGAAGGCGCCCTCGACGTTGGCCCGCCGCTCGGCGACGCCCAGGCCGACCTGGGCGTCGGTCTCGCGGGTGCGGAGGACGAGGTCGGTTGCGACCGGAATCCCGAGGCGTTCCCCCACGCCGCAGGCGATCAGCTCCGACTGGTTGAAGCCGCGCGTCCGACGGCGCCCCGTCGCCAGCGGGACGGGGACCAGTACGTCGATGCCGCCGAGTTTCAGCGCGACAGCCCGCGCGAGCAGGTCGGCCAGCAGAGGCGCGTGATCGCGCGCACCGCGATACTTCAAAGCATGGACGGCTCGCCGAACGGGCCCCTCGAAAGCGCAGGCGGCCAGCAGCTCGCCGAGCGGGCCGGTCGCGCCGGCGCAGCGCGGGCGCGGGGTCGCATGGGGCCCGGCGCTCCCGCAGCCGGGGCAGATGGCGGCGGGAAGCCAGGGGAGCCGGATTTCACACGGCGCGCAGAGCAGCGATCCGCGCACGCCGCATCCGACGCAGCGCTCCGGGAAGATGAGGCCCCGTAGCGCATCGAGCATCCCCGGACCGACGACGACTCCGCGTCAGCGAACGGCGGCCGGCGACGGCGACGGCAGCGGCGATGGGGTGAGGGCGGGCGCCGGTGGCGCGGGCGGTGGGGCGCCAAACGAGTTGATCAGGTCGATCAGGCCGACGACCAGGTTGCTCGCGATCGTCGGGAGCAATGGCCAGAAGATCAGCCAGGCGCCGAGCGCGACCAGCCCGAGGATCAGCAGCCCGAGCCGCCACTCGTTTGGCGTCAGCTCCCGCCGCTGGAAGAACGGCCGCTCGAGGCGGCGGAACCGGCGCTCGTCGTCCATGACCGACTACGAGCGAACGAGCCGCCCGTCCTCCACTTCGAGCGTCCCGTCCCTGAAGACGTAGCGCACCCTGCGGATCGCGCGGATGTCGCGCGACGGATCGCCGTCGACGACGAGCAGGTCGGCCCGCCGGCCCGGCTGGATCGAGCCGAACTCCTGCTCGCGGTCGCAGGCCCGAGCCGCCGTGTGGGTGGCCGCCTTGATGACGTCGAGCGGCACCAGGCCGAGCTCCTCGTGCAGGCCCTCCAGCTCCAGGGGCATGCTGTCGAGCGGGACGTTCGCCACGCCGGCGTCGGTGCCGGCGACGATCTCGACGCCGGCGGCAATGCTCGCGCGGTGCGCCTCGTTGATCTTCGGGCGCATGGCGCGCGTCTCGCGCCGCACCGGCGTCATCTCGCTCTCCGGCAGGCGCGCAGTCACCAGCCCGGGCGACAGGGTCGGGTTGACGAACGTGCCCTGACGGGCCATCTGCGCCGCGACATCCGGATCGTACTGCACCTGTCCGGAGTCCTCCTCGGAGACCCAGGTGCAATGCTCGATCGTCGTGACGCCGGCCGCGACGGCATTGCGGATGCCGGCCGTGCCCTGGCCGTGGGCCGCCACCGTGCGGTTCAAGCGACGCGCCTCGGCCACGAGCGACGACAGCTCGTCGACCGAGAACTGTGCGGCCGACACGTTCGACCCGGGCGTCATCCGCCCACCGGTCGACATCACCTTGTAGAAGTCGCAGCCTTGCTTGGCGAGCGTGCGCGCCAGCCGCCGCAGGTCGTCGGCGGTGTCGGCCTCGCCCTCGAGGAAGTAACAGTGGCCGCCGGTCGTGGTGATGGGCGGGCCGGCCGCGAAGATGCGCGGGCCGGGCAGGATGCCGGCGTCGATGGCGTCGCGCAGCTCGAACGTGAGGCCCGCCCGTCCGCCACAGTCCCGCACCGTCGTCACGCCAGTCCTGAGCGCCAACTGGGCGTTGTGGACGGCGCGCAGCAAGATGCGCCGGTTGCCTTCGGAGAGGATGTCCTGGAGCGCGCTGGCCTGGGCGCTGAAGACCAGATGGACGTGGCAGTCGATCAGGCCGGGCAGGACCGTGTAGTCGGAGCAGTCGATCTGCTGGACCTCGTTCCCCTGGGGCTCGCGGACCTGGCTCGCCGGACCGGCTTCACGAATGCGCCCGTCCTCGACGACGATGGCGGCCCGCTCGATCGGCGCCGCGCCAGTCCCGTCGATCAAGCGGCCCACCCGGATCACCTGCAGCATGCAGCCTCTCCGCTCCCGCGTCCGCCCCGGCGGCCGTTCTCGTGCGCCTAGCGCGCCGCGACTGGCGTCGCGACCGGGGTCAGCCACTCCGAATATTCCGTCCGCGCCCCGCGCACGACGTCCAGGTACACGCGGTCGACGCGCTCGGTGATCGGCCCCATCCGTCCAGTGCCGACCGGGATCCGATCGAAGCTCGCGATCGGCAGAATCTCCCAGCCCGTGCCGCAGAAGAACGCCTCGTCGGCGACGTACAGCTCGGTCCGGTCGACGGTGCGCTCGACCGTCGCCATCCCGAGCTGATCGGCGAGGAGCCGGATGACGACGCGTCGGGTCACGCTCTCGAGGATACCGGCCGTCACCGGCGGCGTGACGACGACGCCGTCGCGGACGAGGAAGAGGCACGCGCCCGGCCCCTCGGACACCTTGCCGTCGGTCCCGAGCATGATCGCCGTGTCGTAGCCGTTCAGCTTCGCCTCGAGCGCCGCCAGGCGATTGTTCTGGTAGTTGGACATCGTCTTGATGCGCGGCGGCATCTGGTTGTCGCCGATCCGCGCCCAGGAGCTGACCTGGACGGCCAGGCTGCGCTCGGTGCCGAGGCGGGTCGCGAAGGGTCGGGTCCAGATCAGCACCTCCGGCTCGACGTGGAGCTGAAGGCTGAAGTCGGCCTGCTCCAAGCCGCTGAAGAACGCCACCGGGCGAATGTAGGTGTCCTCGCGCGTCCCGTTGCGGCGCAGCAGCTCGATCGTCGCGCCGGCCAGGTCGTCGACCGACCAGGGGCACGCCATCCGGGTGATCTTCATCGAGTCGGCGAGGCGGCGGAGGTGGTCGCGCAGGCAGAAGACGTTGAGCCCCTGCCCGTCGACGGTCGCGTAGGCCTTGATGCCCTCGAAGACGTTGAAGTGGCCGGTGGAGCCGACGGCCGTCACGTGGAGGGTCGCCGCGTCCCACGGCTCGAATGCGCCGTTCAGCCAGACGAAGTCGGCGGTCTGCGTCGCGGCGCGGGCAGGCGACATGGCGGCGGCTTCCTTTCGGAGCGGGTGCGCGGACGCCACGTCTCGGACGGGGCGTCCCCATTCTAGCCGGCTGGCCGGGCGATCACCAGCGTACCCACGGGCGCGCGGTCATTCCTGGCGGGTCGCGACGACCGGCGTCCCGTCGGACAGGACGTCGAGCGCCGAGGTCGCCACCTCCTCGCCGCCGTTCAAGCCGCCGATGATCTCGACCTGGCGGCCGTTGTTGATGCCCACCTGGACCTCCTGCGACTGGACCCGGCTGTCCGGGCCGACCACGAACACAATGTTGCGGCCCGAGCGGTTCACGACCGACTGGACGGGCACGAGCAGCGACTGCCTGACCGCCGTCTGGAGCGCGACCTGGGCGAACATGCCGTCGCGGAGCGGGTTGGTCGGATCGACCGGGTAGACGCGCACCGAGAAGGTGCGGCTGCGCGGGTCGGCCGTCGGCGAGATGCTGGCGACGGTACCGGCGAACGCCTGGTCGGGGAACGCGGCGACGGAGATCTGGGCCGGCTGGCCGCGCTCGACCTGGCCGATCCGCGCCTCCTCGACCTGGATGACGATCTCCACGTCGCGCGAGACGAGGCTGACGATCGGCGTGTTCGTGCCGACCGTGGCGCCGGGGCTGACCAGCCGCTGGGCCACGACGCCGTCGAAGGGCGCCCGCACGACGGTCTCGGCCTGGTTGACCCGCGCGGCCTCCAGCGCCGCGACCGCCTGGTCGAGGCCGGCCGCCGCGATCTGGACGTCCTCGGGCGTCGGGTTCTGCCGCGACGCCAGGGCGGCCTGGGCCTGGTCCACTTGAGCCTGCGCCGCGCGGACGTCGAAGGGGTTCGGGTTCACCAAGCGGGCGAGGTTCGACACGGCCTGGTTCACCGTCTCCTGGGCGTTGCGCACGTCGAACTCGCTCGGATTGCGGGCCGAATCGGCGCGGGCCTGGGCGGCCTCGAGGTTCGCCTGGGCCTGCTCCAACGAGGCCTGCAGCCGCTCGGCGTCGGCCTGGGCCGTGCCGTAGCGCAGCTCGAGGGTCGCCAGGTCGGTCGTCCCGCCGAACCGGGTGCGCTGCAGGGTCGCCTCGGCCTGGCGGACCGCTTCCTCGGCCTGCTGGACGTCGAACACCGTGGCGCCGTTGCGGGTACGCTCGAGCGTGTTCTGCGCCTCGGCCACCGCGATTCGGGCGGCGTTGCGCTGGGCCTCGAGCTGGTCGCGCTGCGACTCGCTACAGGACTGGCGCTGTTGGCTTACCGTTTCGGTCGTCTGGCCGGTGGCCGAGTTGCGCGATCGACTCCGCGTCGTGCTCACGACGCGCCCGCAGGCCTCGAGCGCCTCGTTCGCCGCGACGAGGTTGGCCTGCGCCCGGGTGACGGCCAGCTCGGCCGCCCGCAGGTCCTCTGGGCGAGGCCCCGCCCGGAGGTTATCGAGCCGGCTGCGAGCCGCGTTCAGCGAGGCCTGGCCGGCGGTGATGTCCTCGGCGCGCGTGTTCGGCCCGCCGAGGCCCGCCCGCGCCTGGTCCAGGCGATACCGAGCCTCGGTCATCGTCGCCATCGCCGAGGCGAGCTGGGCGCGGGTCTGGTCCACCGTCGATCGCGCCTGGTCGATGGCCGCGTCGAGGCCGGCCGCGTCATCCGGCTTCGGGCCGGCGATGAGGGCCTCCAGACGCGTCTGGGCCTGGCCGACCTGGGCACGGGCCGCCGCGACCTCTTCGGGACGGGCGCCCGCGATGGCCTGGTCGAGTCGAGCCTCGGCCTGGCGTACCGTGGCCTGGGCGGCTTCGACGTCCTCCGGCTTGGCGCCGGTTTGGGCCTGGGCCAGGCGGGCCTGGGCCACCGCGACCGCCGCCTCGGCCTGCTGCACCTGGGCGTCGAGGGTGGCGCGATCCAGCTCGGCGATCGTCTCGCCCTGCCGCACCTCGTCGCCGACGTCCACGAACAGCCGCTCGACGCGCCCCGTGATCTTCGGGACGACGTTGACCTGCGCACGAGACTGGACGTTGCCACTGTAGACGAGCGTCGCCGCGATGCTGCCCGGGGTGACCGGCGCGGTGGTGATCGGGATGGCGGCGGGCTGGAACTCCTTCCCGGACGGCTTCTGGGGCGGCGGGGCGGCGCCCGTGCAACTGGCGAACGTCAGCGCGAGGAGCAGGGAGGCGAAGCCCAGGCGACGGCGCGCCCGGCGCGATGGCTGGGAGGCGGCAAATCCGCGCGCCGCGAGGTCACGCGTGGACGTCGGCAGGCGGCTCGGTCTGATCCGAAAAATCACTTCGACGGCCCCGAACTAATGCGGGTTCGCCGCCGAGTCTACGCGGGCCGCGAGGGACTGTCAAGCAGCCGCCTGAGCCAGTGTGCGAGATCGTGCCGCGAACGGGATGGTCCGAAGTATTACGGACCGACCGAGGGCCGCCACCGGCCGCGCACATTCCTGGCTGACACCCTTCGGAGACCCGCGCTTTGCCGACGCCCCTCCTGGTCGGGTACACTAGTCGG
>JALYGH010000093.1 GCA_030777205.1 Chloroflexota bacterium | reverse complement strand
CGGCCGGCCCGAGACCGGCTCTTCGGGCGGACGTTCGCGCCGCTCGGTGACGGGCCGCTGGCGCGGAGCCAGGCGCGCGGCACGACGGTCGCCTACTTCGTCCAGTGCATCACCGACCGCTGCGCGCCGGAGCAGGCCGCAGCGGCAATCCGGGTGCTGCGGGCCTGCGGCGCGCGCGTCGTCGTGCCTCGATCCCAGCACTGCTGCGGGTTGCCGGCGCTCGACTCCGGCGACCACGGGTCGGCGCGGGTGCTGGCGAAGCGGACGATCGAGACGCTGGAGCGGGCCGCGGCGGACTACGTGGTGACGGCGGCGGCGAGCTGCGCCATCGCGGTCAACCACGACTATCACCACCTGTTCGCGGACGAGCCCGAGTGGCAGGCGCGGGCCGCCCGGGTCGGGGCGCGGACGTTCGACCTGGTCTCGTTCCTGGACCGGGTCGTGCGACCGGCCGACGGTGCGCTCGCCGGCCGGGGAGCGGGACCGATACTGACCTACCACAGCTTCTGCCAGAGCACGAACGTGCTCGGCATCCGCGAGACGGCGGTCCGCCTGCTCCACGACGTCTGCGGCCTTGACGTCCGCGACCTGCCGGAAGGGGAGGTCTGCTGCGGGTTCGGCGGCTCGACGTCGATCGACCACCCGCGCGTGGCGCGGTGGATTGCCGAGCGCAAGCTCGACAACGTGGCCGAAACAGGCGCCCCGCTGCTGGTGACGGACAACCCGGGCTGCCTGCTCCATCTGCGCGGCGCGGCGGATGCGCGGGGGATGGGCCTGCGCGTCGCCCACATCGCCGAGGTGCTTGCGGAGCGGGTGTAGTGGACGGCGAGCGCTCCCGGCCGGCGACCGGGTGGCGGTCAGTAGCCCGGCAGGCCCGGCTCCAGGCCGAGCAGCAGGCGGCCGGTCGCCTCGTACACCTTCGGCGAGAACATCATGTGCTGCTGCGCCGTGTGGACGTCGCGCAGCAGGCGGTCGAGCGGCTGGGCGGCGTACGGGGATGAGCCGCCCCCGGCCTCGTACAGCAGGTCGACCGCCTCGACGCATAGCTTGCAGGCGGCGGCCAGGCAGAGCCGGTAGCGCGCCCGCAGCGTCGGCGACAGCTCGTCGCCGCGCACCAGGGTCTCCCAGACCTGGCCCATCACGTCGTCCACGTACGCCCGCGCGGCGTGCGCCAGCGAGTCGGCGCGGGCCACCGCCATCTGGATGAACGCCTCGTCGCGCAGGCCAGTGCCCCGCCGCGTCACCTTGCCCGCGGCCAGCCCGACGAACGCCTCGACCGTCGCCCGGGCGATCCCGAGCGGGACGGCGATGCCATTGGCGGTGTAGAGCGTGCGCAGGGCGTAGAGCGGCTCCGGCCGCCGGACCGGCGAGGTGAACTGGTTGAACGTCCGCTCGGCCGCAACGAAGACATCCTCGGCGGTGTAGTCATGGCTGCCGGTCCCGCGCAGACCGGTCGTCGTCCAGGTGTCGATCACCGTGCACTCGGCCATCGGCAGGTAGCAGAGGCGCGTCTCCGGGGCGCCGTCGGGGCGGAGGCGGGGGGCCTCGCCGTCGTAGACGACGCAGTTCGAGACCATCCAGGTGCTGTGCTGGCAGCCGCTACCGAAGGCCCACCGCCCGCTGACCCGGAAACCGTCGGCGTGGGCCACGGCCCGCCCAGTCGGCCGGGTCGAGCTGCCGGTCACGGCGTCGAGGTCACGGTACAGCTCGCGGCCGACGCCATCCTCGAGGAACGAGCTCCAGTAGCCGCCGTCCGAGCCGATCATCGCGCACCAGCCGACCGAGCCGTCGGCCGCCGATAGCTCCTCGATCACTCGGATCTGGGTCAGTAAGTCGGCCTCGGGACCGCCCCAGGCGCGGGGCAGGGTCATGCGAAAGATGCCGGCGGCCTTTAGGTCATCGACCAGCCAGGCCGGCAGGCGACGGTCCCGCTCGATCTCGTCGGCCGCGGCACGGATGCGCGGCCCGAGGGCGCGGGCGGCGTCGACGAGTGCCGCGCCGGTCGGCGGCTTCGAAGCCTGGGTGGCCATGCGCTCGCTCCCATGGGCCATATGCCACGATCAGGTGGACGCCCGGCGATCCGCCGTGGCCGTCCACGGCTGGCGCGTCCCGCGCAACCGTAGCCCGCCGTGCCCCGAACACCAGGCCGCCCTACTCCATCAATTTGGAGTAGGGCGGTGTCTTCGGTGGAGATGGGCGGATTCGAACCCCCGACCTCCCGCGTGCAAGGCGGGCGCTCTCCCACTGAGCTACATCCCCAAGTATATCGCTGGGCATCTGCCGCTAGTGGGCCAGCCTGGAATCGAACCGGGGACCTCAGTCTTATCAGGACTGCGCTCTAACCGACTGAGCTACTCGCCCGGGGTCAGGGGCGTGGCGTGGACCGCCGAAGAGTGGCGAGGAGATGGGGAACAGGTTGCGGCCGTCCAGAGCCATCCGAGGATGG
>JALYGH010000092.1 GCA_030777205.1 Chloroflexota bacterium | reverse complement strand
ACGGGCGCATTGAACAGCGGGACGTGGGCCGCCCGGCGCGGGGCGCGCCGCCCGGAGCGGAGCTTCCCCTCGTAGAACACCTCGGAGATCAGCCCGGCGATGACCGGGTGCATGCGGTTCTGTTCGTTGAGGAAGACGCAGGCCCCCTCGGGGAAGCGGCGGTCGCGCAGCCAGGCGAACAGGCTCTTGCCGATCGCCGAGTTGTTGCCGCCGGCGGCCGGCTCCAAGCGGAGCTGCTCCTCGGCCTCGGAAAGCACCGGCTGGAGCTGGAGGTGGTCGCCGACGAGGATGAAGCGCCGCCCGCGGACGAGCGGGATCAGCGAGTCGAGGATCGAGGCGCGGTTGGCCTCGTCGAGGACGGCGTAGTCGTACTGGCGCGCGCCGGCCTCGGCCTGGAGCGCGAGCGCGTCGACGGTGGTGAAGACGACGTTGTACTCGCCGAGGTCCTCGCCCGGCGGGACGAAGTGCTTGCGCGCCTGCGGGTGGACGCGGTCGAACAGGCCGACGCGGGCGATCTGGAGGCCCGGCACGCTGTCGAGGTAGGGCAGCGTCTTGAGCAGCAGGTTGTCGACGCCGTGGTTCGAGTGCGAGCAGACCAGGACGGTGACGGTCGGGTCGCGCAGGACGAGCTGGCCGAGGATCTCGGCGAGTGTCGTCGACTTACCGGTACCGGGCGGGCCCTGGATCATCAGGGCTTGCCCCTCCTCGAGCCCGAGCGCGAGCGAGACGGCCCGCGTCTGGGAGCGGTTCTGCATGACCAGCCGGTTGACGAACGTGGCCGGGCGGACCTTGCGCGGGATCGGCAGCGAGGCCGGCGAGGCGACCAGCCGCACCGCGTCGCGCAGGCCACCGGTCGGGTTGTTGAGCTCGTCGAGGATGGCGCGCTTCTGGGCAAGGATCTGCGTCTGCGGGCGCGGGCGGACGGTCCCCGGCGCCGGCGGCTCAGCACCGCGCACGTCGACGTCCATGACTCCCTCGGCCGGGTCGATGCGGACGAGCCGGGCCGACGAGATGACGCGCCCGCGCCCGTCGACCAGGTCCAGCCACTCGCCCTCGTCGAACTGGCCGACGGCGCCGGCGTCGATGCCGGCCAGGCGGTACGGGTCGGACTCGCTCGGGCCGCCGATGCGCGGGTTGGCGACCTGGTAGGTGGTGGCGAGCCGCTCGGCGCGCGAGGCGTCATCGCGGGCCTCAGCTTCGAGAGCCTCGCGGAGCGGGCCGACGAATCCGTGGAAGCGCCGCCCGAGCAGCCGCTCGAAGGGGGCTTCCAGGCTCGGCCCGACGACGCCGTCCTCGGCGTCGGAGGGGAGCTCGACGCGCGCCGGGTGCAGCTCCATCCCGACCGCCGAGCGTTGCTTGCGCGGGTCGCGGTCCTCGGCGGACGTCGGCCTGACCTTCTCGACGTGGAGGCGCCCGTCCTCAAAGCCGCACTCGAGGTCCAGCCCGATGGCCGGAATCCAGAGCGACAGTGGCTCGCCGGCCGCCCAGCGATCAGGCGTGGTCCAGAGCAGGAGGGTGTCGGCACCGGCATGCTCGCAGAGGCGGCGGAAGCGCACCTCGATCGGCCCGGTAACCAGGCCGGGCAGGTCGTTCGTCTCGCCGTAGATCTTCATCCAGGCGGTCAGGGTGGCCCGGACCGCGGGCGCGAGGTAGAGGCGGAGCGACTCGAGCGTGCGCCGCTGCCAGCGCGAGGTCAGGAACGGCGGGCGTCGACGTCCACGGCGGGGAAAAGGCATACGGTTCGTCACGCTCCGTGTCGTTCGTCGCTCAGGAGCGAGCGCGCAGCTACGGATCCGCGCTCGCGACGAGGGCGACGGCTGAGGGATGGAAAAGGGCCCGCGAGTGTTGCCTCAGCGCCTGGGTGGGACGGCATCGCGCTGGGAAGGCGCGAGCGTTCGTCTGGGGGAGGCCGGCGGTGGTAGCGTGAGTGGTGCCACACGGCCGGTGGCGGCGCAGCAAGCGTACTACGCCGGGGAACCGATGCCGGTGCCTCCACCTGGCAGTCGGGCGAGCGATCTCGATGCTTGCATGCACGAGCGCTTCGCTCTCCTATCTATACACCGGATGCGGCGCACCCCGCAAGCCCAGGCACCAAGGGTTCGCCCCGGTCACGTTGTCATTTGGTTGACGACGGGGATCCGGCCAGTATCCCGCCCCGCCACACCCGGGACCGTATGCCCAAATGTCTTCGATCCATTGGGCAACGTCGGGCCCCGGGCTCGGGCCTGCTATCCTAGCCCGAATCATTCATCGGCTGGCTAGCTTGGGAATCGTGGTGCGAATGCGCGACGTGGCCCTCGACCTGCGCGCAGCAGAGGATGACCGCGATTGGAGTCGGCGGGAAATCCGGACGATGCCCGCTCACACCAGACCGTCGCGCGGCCGGATCTTGTGTCCCCGATCGTGATTCGTACCCTCCGTGCCCTGGTCGTCGCCCTGCTCGTCGCGCTCGCGTGCGGGCGGGCCAGCAGTGGCGTCACCCTCGAGCCCGGGGGTCGGGCGCTCGTCGTCGGCGTGCTGCCCCCGAACGCCGCGCACGCCCAGGCCGGGGCCGGGGCTCAGTCCGGGCCGGATGACCGCGACGACGCGCGCTGGCTCCCGG
>JALYGH010000091.1 GCA_030777205.1 Chloroflexota bacterium | reverse complement strand
GCACCAGCTTGCCGCGCTTGCCGGCGCTCGGATCGAACTCGTAGCGAGTCACCGAGCAGTTGGCCACCTCGTCCTCACGGTCGATCGTCAGGATCTGCGCCTCGGTCATCCGCTCGAGCAGGTAGCGGAAGCAGAGCACCACCACCTGGTGGACCACGACGAGCACGCGCTCGCCCCGGTAGTCGCGGGTGATGGTGTCGACCGCGCTGCGGAGACGGAGGATCACGTCGCACCAGCTCTCGCCGCCGGGCGGGCGGTGGTAGAACTTGCCGAGCCGCAGCCGCAGTTCGGCCTGCTCGGGGTAGCGCTCGCTGATGCCCCGGCGCGTGTAGCGGTCGAGGATGCCAAACTCCTTCTCCCGGAGCCGCTCGTCGCAGATGAAGTTCATCTCCTCGGGGTCGAGGCCGGCCTCTTCGCAGATCAGCTCAGCCGTCCGCACGGCGCGCACGTAGGGCGACGTCCGCACGGCGGTCGGCCGCTGGTCGGCGGGCATCCGACCGAACCAGTGGCCGAGTGCCCGGGCCTGGCGCTCGCCGAGCGCCGAGAGCGGCACGTCGACATCGCGCTCGGGGACGTCGATCAAGGCCAGGTCGGACTCGTAGGCCAGGCGGCGCGCGACGTTGCCGCTGCTCTCGCCATGGCGCACGATCCAGAGGCAGTCCGGCCACTTCTGCTCGCCGAAGACCAAGGCTCCCCCTCGCCGAGGCGCCTCTCCGCGGTTGGCGGGCGCCCGATAGAGGCTGATGCAGGCGGCATGCCAGGGAGGACCCCAGCGTAGGGGGGCTTCCCGAGCCTTCAGGATTGGGAGGACGTGAGTACTGCCCACGTCCGACTCCGTCGGGTGGGGGGCCAGCTCATCGATATTGGCGGAAGAACTCGCGGAGGTCGTTCGCCAGCAGCTCCGGCTCCTCGAGCGCGGCGAAATGGCCACCGGCGGGCATCTCCGTCCAGCGCCGGATGTTCAGCACCCGCTCGGCCCAGGCGCGCGGCGGGCGCACGATCTCGCGCGGGAAGCGGGCGTGGGCGGTCGGCACCTCGATGCGGGCGCCGTCCGGGATCGGCCAGCCCTCGTGGAGCCGCGCGTAGTACGGCCAGAACGACGAGTTGATCGCCCCGGTTGCCCAGTAGAGCATGACATTCGTGAGCAGCTCGTCCTTGGTGTACCGCCGCTCGATCTCGCCGTCGCAGTCGCTCCAGGTACGGAACTTCTCCACGATCCAGGCGGCCAGGCCGGCCGGCGAGTCGGTCAGCCCGTACGCGAGCGTCTGCGGCTTCGTCCCCTGGATGATCTGGTAGCCGGTCTCCTCGGCCTGCCAGCGCGCCAGATCGGCCAGGTACAGCTCCTCCTCGGGGGTCGGATGTTCCGGACGGGTCAGGTCGCGGCGGAGAGGCAGCAGCGTCAGGTGGATGGCTCGGAGACGGTCGGCATACTCGAGCGCGAGGCGCGACGTGATGAACGAGCCCCAGTCTCCCCCGTGGGCCACGAACGACCGGTAGCCGAGCACGTCAGTCATCAGCGTCGCGAAGGTGTCGGCGATCTCGGCGACGCCGAAGCGCGGCTGGTTCGGCCGATACGAGAAGGCGTAGCCCGGCAGCGACGGGGCGACGACCGTAAAGGCGTCGGCGGGGTCGCCGCCGACGCGGGCCGGGTCGGTCAGCAGCGGAATGAGCTTATGGAACTCCCAGACCGACGACGGCCACCCATGCGACAGCAGCAGCGGCAGCGGGTTCGGGCCGACGCCGGGCTGGTGGATGAAGTGCAGGTCGATGCCGGCAACCGGGACGCTGAACTGGCGGAACTCGTTCAGCTTCGCCTCCTGGGCACGCCAGTCGAAGCGATCCCGCCAGTAGGCGACCAGCTCCTGCATGTAGCCGAGGTCCGCGCCGTACCGCCAGCCGGCCCCCGGCGGCTCGTCGGGCCAGCGGACCCGCGCGAGCCGTTCCTTCAGGTCGGCGAAGACGGCGTCGTCGATTCGGATGGTGAACGGGCGTGGCTCCATGCTCGACTGCTCCTCGGACTACCGCCACCATCAAGGCGACGGCGGTCACTGTTGATCGCCGGCCGGCCCGCCGCCTGATGGGCCGTCGCTACGCCTCCGGCTCGTGCTCCTCTTGCCCCAGGCGGTACAGGCCGTGCTCGACGGCCCATATCGCGACCTGGGTGCGGCCACGCAGGTTGAGCTTCCGCAGGATGTGCTCGACGTGGTTGGCGACCGTCCCCTCCACGATGGACAGCCGCCGGGCAATCTCGGCGTTGGTGAGCCCCTCGGCGAGATGCACCGCGACCTCCCGCTCCCGACGTGAGAGACGCGCCAACTCCTCAGCAGCCTGGCGCCGCCCCTGGCGCGCGGCCTGGCGGGCGGCCTGCTCGGCCAGCTCCGCGCGATGCGTTACCATCCCGATCAAGTGGGCCACGGTCTGGAGGAAGCGTAAATCCCGCTCGGTGAAGGCATCCGGAGCGGTCGAGACGGCGGAGATCACCCCTCGACGCTCGCCCTGCACATCGAGCGGGACGCCCATCTCGCTCCGCACGCCGAGCCCTTCGGCCGTCCCGCGGAGCTGATCGGGATCCTGATCGGCCCGGCCGGTCAGGTAAGGCTCGCCGCTCCGGAACACCCGGACCATCGGCCCGCCGTTGGCGAGCGGAAGGCGATCCATCCCGATCTCGTGCTCACGATGGCCCATCGGTGTCTCGCTGGTGCCCATGGCGACGAGCGAATCGGTGGCCACCTCATAGAGGAACACGTCGACCTTATCGCCCGACAGCACGTCGTTCACCAGGCTGCACGCCTCCGTCAGGGCGGGACGCAGCTCGGGGGCCTGGATGGCGAGCAGCCGCTGGAGGGTCTCCAGCAGCCGGCTGTCGGCGTCGCGTGGGTCGATCATGTTGGCGCAGTCTACCCGCATCCCGACGATGGTGGCTAACGAGCTCCCACTGGTCGGGCCGGTCGCGTGAATCCACCCAGCCCGCCGGGCACGCTATATGCAGGAGTACATGCTCGCACCCGTGGCGGCCAAGTTTCGCTCGCAGGGGTACACCGTGAACGAGGGCGGGATGAACGAGGCCGCGCGGTCGTTCGATGATGCCGGACTGGTCGCCGTATCCGCGTGCGGGCACTGGTGGACCTACTCCTGGCGGATGACGCTCGAACAACTGCACGAGGTCCTCGACTTCCACCGCATCACGGTCTGCCCCTTCTGCGAGGTCGCCCAAGACAGCCGGCGGGGCAGCACTGCCCCACCGACAATTAGCCGCGTTAACTGAAGCCCAATTCATGGGCCATGATTGTCTCCATTGGGAAGGATAGGTACGAGATGCCACGTAAGAAGCGCGACGCGCCGCTCACCCTCGGCGACCGGGCCCGGAGTAAGCTGAATCGGCGGGTCGGGACGGTCGACGCCGTCGAGGACGTTGGGGGCCGCACGCAGTATGGCCTGCACTACGACGAGGAGCCGCAGGACCACTTCATCGCGACGCCGGAGCACGACGGCGCCTCGCTCCCGCCGGAGCTGATCGAACGGGCGTAGCGGGTCGGCGACTTGTTCGGGGCCGGGGTTGGTTCCCCCGGCCCCTTCGACGTCTCGCACCACGAGATCCTCCGGTTCGCATGTGTCGTGGATGACCGCGGCGCCGCGGACTATGCCCGGAGCTACCAGCTCCGATAGTGGCCCTGAGGTAGCGGTCCCACTTGCCGCGCCCGGCCCGATCTACTCTTCGAGTGGCCGTCCGTCGGCGTCGAGGTAGGCCGGTGCGTACGCGGCGAGGCGGCGGCGCATGACGGCCAGCGCCTCGGGGTTGTCGTCGACGAGGGTGAAGCGGCGCCCGAGCCGGGCGGCGGCCTCGCCGGTCGTCCCGCTGCCCGCGAAGAAGTCGAGGACTCGGTCGCCGCGATTCGAGGAGGCCCGCACGATCCTGGTCAGGATGCCGAGCGGCTTCTGGGTCGGGTAGCCGGTCCGCTCGCGGCCGGTCGGGCTGACGATCGTGTGCCACCACACGTCGGTCGGCGTCTTGCCCCGCGCCGCCCTGGCCGGCCCGACCAGCCCCGGCGCGAGGTAGGGGATGCGATCGAGGTCGTCGTAGTTGAACGTGTAGTGGCGCGGATCCTTCACGTACACCAGGATCGTGTCGTGCTTGGGCGGCCAGCGGCGGCGGGTCCGGGCGCCGTAGTCATACGCCCAGATCACCTCGTTGAGGAAGCTCGCCCGGCCGAAGATGGCGTCGAGCAGGATCTTGCAGTAGTGGGCCTCGCGGTAGTCGATGTGGAAGTAGAGCGTGCCGGTCGGCGCGAGCACCCGGCGTGCTTCGACCAGGCGCGGCTCGATGAAGGCGAGGTAGTCGTCGAAGACGTCGGCGAAGCGGCTCGCGCCGAGCACCTCGCTACGGTAGCGCCGCCCGCCGAAGCCCGTGCGGTCTCCCGGCTCGCCCTCACCGGCGCGGCGGGTTTGCAGCCGCATCCGCACCTGGACGGTCCCCGTATTGAAGGGCGGATCGACGTAGATCAGGTCGACCGACTCGTCCGGCAGGCCAGCGAGGGCACGGAGGTTGTCGCCGAAGTAGACGCGGTGGATATCCCTCACCCCCGGCGCGGCGCACACCCCACCCCGGCCCCGTCGCCCATCGGCCGTCTGGGATGCGTATCGTCGATGGCGGGCGGGTCACGAGGGAGGCCGGAAGGGGCGCGTCGGGGCCGCTCCCGCCGCAGGTGTCTGAATACCCGCAGTGCGGACAGGCCGGTGCGCCCCGAGGACGAATGGTAGCGGACCGAGGGCGCTTTTGCCGCGCTCCGTGGCGCGCACCTACAATCCCGCATCCCTGGTGAGGACTGCTCGGCGACGGTGTCCAGTCAGCTCCGCGCTCTGCCCAGCGTCGATCGCCTGCTCCACGACGCGCGCGTCGCGGCGCTGGTAGGCGAGCATCCGCGCTCCCTGGTGGTCGACGCGGCGCGCGAGGCGCTGGACGAGGCGCGCCGCCGGCTGCGCACGGGCGCGGATGCTCCCGACCTGCCCGAGCTGGTCGCGCTTCGGCTGAGCCTCGCCGCAGCGTCGACGCTGCGCCGGGCGATCAACGCCACCGGGGTCGTGATCCACACCAACCTCGGTCGGGCGCCGCTGAGCGAGGTTGCATTGGCGGCCATGCGCGAGGTCGGGGTCGGGTACTCCAACCTCGAGTACGACCTGGAGGCCGGGGCGCGCGGCTCGCGTCACGAGCACGTCGGGGCGCTCCTGCGCCGGCTCAGCGGCGCCGAGGCGGCGCTGGTCGTCAATAACAATGCCGCGGCCGTCATGCTGGCGCTGTCGGCGCTCGCCCAAGGGCGGGAGGTCGTGATCTCGCGCGGCGAGCTGGTCGAGATCGGCGGCGGCTTCCGCATCCCGGACGTCCTCCGCCAGTCGGGCGCGCGGCTCGTCGAGGTCGGGACGACCAACCGCACCTACGTCCGCGACTTCGAGGCGGCCGTCACGGACCTGACGGCGCTATTCCTGCGGGTCCATTCGAGCAATTTCCGAGTCGTCGGCTTCGTCCATGCACCGGAGCCGGCCGAGCTGGCGGTGGCCGCTCATGCGCGCGGGCTGCTGCTCGTCGACGACAACGGCAGCGGCTGCTTCCTCGACACGGCGCGGTATGGCCTCGCGCCCGAGCCGCTCGTCCAGGAGAGCGTGGCCAGCGGCGCGGACGTCGTCGCCTTCAGCGGCGACAAGCTGCTCGGCGGGCCGCAGGCCGGCATCCTGGTCGGCCGCGCCGACGTGATCGCCGGCCTCAAGCAGCACCCATTGACCCGCGCCCTGCGGCCCGACAAGGCGACGCTGGCGGCCCTTGGCGCGACGCTGCGGCATTACGTCCGGGGCGAGGCCGAGCGGCGCGTCCCGGTCTGGCGGATGATCGCCGCCGGGCCGGAGGAGATCGAGGCGAGGGGCCGGGCCGTCATTCGGGCGCTCGGGCCGGCCGGGGATGGCTGGACGATCGAGGATGGACGATCGGCGGTCGGCGGCGGCTCGCTGCCCGGCGAGACCCTGCCAACGCGCCTCCTCGCCGCGCCCGAGTCGCTGAACGCGGAGCACCTGGCTGCCGACCTGCGGCGCGCGACGCCGGCTATCGTGGGGCGCATCGAACGCGGCCGACTCGTCTTCGACGTGCGGACCGTGCTGCCCGAGGAGGACGATCTATTCGTCCGAACGCTCGGGGCCTGCCTGCGCGACCAGGCCGTCGAGGTCGGCGCCCCGGATGGGTCGGACGCCGGCCCGTCCGCCGACCTTGGCGCCGACGCCGCCCCCGCCGCCAGCTCGGCGCAGTCGGACGGCACGCCGGCAACTTCCGTCGCCTCGGCCAGATGCGCGTCATAGGCACCGCCGGGCACGTCGACCACGGCAAGTCGACGCTGATCCAGGCCCTGACCGGCATCGACCCCGACCGGCTTCGCGAGGAGAAGGAGCGGGGCATGACGATCGACCTCGGGTTCGCCTGGCTCACGCTGCCGAGCGGCCAGGAGGTCAGCATCGTCGACGTGCCAGGCCACGAGCGGTTCATCCACAACATGCTGGCCGGGGTCGGCGGGATCGACATCGCGATGCTGGTGATCGCGGCCGACGAGGGCGTGATGCCCCAGACTCGCGAGCACCTCGACATCCTCGACCTGCTGAACATCCCGAGTGGCGTGATCGTGCTGACCAAGGCCGATCTGGTCGACGACGAGTGGCTCGAGCTGGTCAAGGCGGAAGTTGAAGAGGCAGTCGCCGGGACGGTGATGGCCGACGCGCCGATGGTCCCCGTCTCTTCGGTGACCGGGGCCGGGCTCCCCGAGCTAGTCGGCCACCTGGAGCGGCTGCTGGCGACCGAGCGCGCCCGTCCGTTCACCGGCAAGCCGCGCCTGCCGATCGACCGCGTGTTCACCATCGCCGGCTTCGGCACCGTCGTCACCGGGACGCTGCTCGACGGCGAGCTGCGGGTCGGGCAGGAGGTCGAGATCCAGCCGACCGGGCGCCGGATCCGCATCCGGGGCCTCCAGTCGCACAAGCGGAAGCTGGAACGGGCCGGCGCCGGCGCGCGGGTCGCGGTGAACCTCGCCGGCGTGCCCACCGAGAACCTGCGGCGCGGCGAGGTCTTGACGGCGCCGGGGACGATCCGGCCGACGCGCCTGCTCGACGTGCGGCTGCGCGTCCTCGGGAGCGCCCCCCGCCCGCTCGGCCACAACATGCTGCTCACTTTCCACACCGGCGCGTCCGAGACGACCGCCAAGGCCGCGCTGCTGGATCATCAGGAGGTCGAGCCGGGCGAGACGGCCTGGGCGCAGCTCCGTCTCGCCGACGAGGTGGCGGTCGCGAAGGGCGACTTGTTCGTCGTGCGGCAGCCGTCGCCGAGCGTGACGCTCGGCGGCGGTACGATCGTCGAGCCGCACCCGCGCCGACACCGTCGTTTCCAGGAC
>JALYGH010000090.1 GCA_030777205.1 Chloroflexota bacterium | reverse complement strand
CCTGTATTATGCGGCAAGTCTAGGCGGGTTTGGTATGAGCTGATCCGTCCCGTCGTCGTCTTCGGCTCGCCGCCCGCCGAGCGTGCCCAGCAGACCGGGGTCTCGGCCAGCACGACCTATCGGCGCGTCGGCCGCATCGACGCAGTGGGGATGCAGAGCCTCTTCGAGGCCGCGCCCGTCGAGGATCAACGGGCGCTCCCGGTGGCCATCCGGCAGGCGATCGTCCAGCTCAAGGCGGAGTACCCGCCGTTCCGCCCCAACGAGCTGGCGACCATCTGCCAGGTCCGGTTCAAGCGACGGCCAAGCCGTGCGACCATCAAGAAGATCGTGTCCACCGAGCCAGTGCCCGAATGGGTCCATCGACGCTTCCCCCGCTACGTGGAGATGACCGACCCCCTCGACCACCGCGGCGCGATCGTGCCGCTGCATGCCGAAGGCTGGAATCTCGCGAGCATCGCCGGCTACCTGGAGACGAGCCGCCCCACCGTCTACGCCACGCTCAAGCGCTGGATCGAGGGGGGAGTCCGTGGCCTGGCAGACAAACCGCCGCTGCTCACCAGCCGTCGGGTCGACCAGCAGGGGTATGTCCGGTTCCGGAACTGGCGCCTCTACGGCGAGCGCGACCTGGCCGGTGAGCCCGCCAGCATCTGGACCACGGACGAGGACGTGACGATCCAGGCCGACGATGACCCCTTGGCCACCTATGGAGTGAGCTACCAGCAGGATCATCGACACTTCCGCCAGGTCACGCCCAAGCAGATCTTCGAGACCCGCCACGGCCCGCCACAGCCGCCGCTCCTGAACCTGGGTCCGGATGACTGGCTCCTGGCGATCGAACAGCCAAGACGATCACGACGCCGACGCCGGCGATCAGCCCTGGTGCAAGCCGAGTTGTTCGGCCCAGATGAGGCGGTCGCCGGAGACTCGTACCCTGTCAGCCATGGATTGACGGGTGGCGTGAGGCTCCGTGGACTGGAGCCCAGATCGAGGGGGCGGTGATGGTACGGCAGGAGCGGTGGCAGCTTGCGGGCGCGGTCGCAGCGCTATCCTCCCGCTCCGACCTGTTGCAAAATGCCGTGGAGGTCGTACATGACCCACTCCTCCACGATCCTGCCGCCGGCGACGCGGTGCTGGAGGAACATGCTGAACGTAATCGGCTTGCCAGTCGGGGCGATGCCCATCATCTCCCCGCGGTGTGTCCCGCGTGCCGTCGCGCGCGAGACGACCGAATCCTCCCTGGCGAACTGATCTTCGATCTCGTGATGGAGATCGGGCACGGCGGCGAGGTACATGTAGGCGAATTGCTTCAGGGCCTCGCTGCCTGGTATCGGCGGCTCGGCGTGCGGGCCGTGGCGGACGTAGTCCGCGGCATAGAGCTGCTCGGCCAGCTCCGGGTTGCCCGCATTCCAGAGCTCCTCGATCAAGCGCCTAACGATCGCCCGGTTCTCTTCTGCAGTCATGGCGACATGCCTCCTGGCCCGCGGATGCCGCAACACTAACCCCGTCGCGCCCCTTTGTCCAGTACCCCGTCACTCATAGGGCCGCCGGTTCGCAGCGATCCTGACGCTGCGTGTAAAGGAGGCTCTGGCCAGGTCTACAGCAGCACACCGACAAATGCCTTGCCTCCTCCAAGGACAGCGGGGCCAGGTCGGCGGGGCCTCCTTCGGCCGTCTCGCGAACGCGGTGTGGACGAGCGAAGCGCGATTGGTGCCAGGCAGCAGGGGGTGCGCGGGTCATGCGCTGCTGGAGGTGCGCCGATGCTTGCCGGTTCGGGCCGGGGCCTGCCGCCCGGCCGGTCCGCCGCGTTCGCCCCAGGGTACTCGGCCCCTCGCTCGCCGAGGGAGTCGTGGACGGCACCCGGGGCGATCACGCCAGGGCGAGCCGCTCTAGCACCGACGGGTTGACGATGTTGCGCGGGCGCTTGCCGCTCAGGATCGCCGCGACTTCCTGGCCGACCCGTCGCCGGCTCGCGACGTATGCCTCGTCGGAGAAGTAGGCGATGTGCGGCGTGACGACCACGTTCGGCATCGTCAGGAGCGGGTTCTTCGGGTCCGGCGGCTCCTGCTCCAGCACGTCCACGCCGGCCCCGGCGATTTTCCCCTGCTCTAGCGCCCGGATCAGGGCCCGCTCGTCGACGACTTTGCCGCGGCCGGTATTGACGAAGATCGCAGTCGGCTTCATCAGCGCGAACTGGGCGTCGCTCATCAGGTGGTGAGTGCCCTTGTTGTGCGGGGCGTGGGCCGAGACGAAATCCGACTCGCGCAGCAGGTCCTCTAGCGAGCGGGCCTCGACGCCGTGCTCCGCCATCATGTCGGCCGACACGAACGGGTCGTAGGCCAGCACGCGCAAGTCGAACGCTCGGGCTCGCCGCGCCACCTGGCGGGCGATGTTGCCGAAGGCGATCAGCCCGAGCGTCTTGCCCTCGATGCGCGGCACCGACCCGAGCCCGTCGTACACCTCGGACCAGCGCCCGCTCGACGTAACCCGGGCGCAGTGGACCAGCTTGCGGGTAACTGCCAGCAGTAGCAGGATCGCCTGGTCGGCCACCTCGTTGATCCAGACGTCGGGGACGTTGACGACCGGGATGCCGGCCGCGGTGGCGGCCTCGACGTTGATGCGATCGACGCCGACGCCGCCGTTGATGATCACCTTGCACTTGCGCAGGCCGCCGATCACCGTCGGCGTGATGCTGACGCCGCGCCCGACGATGATCGCGTCGGCATCCGCGACCGCCTGGGCGTACTGCTGCTCGTTCTGGAACTGGACCGGCACGATCTCGGCCCCGATCGCGTCCAGTGCCTCGCGCTCGTAGTCGAACGTGTAGGTCGCTCGCGGGCTGGTCGCCGCCACGCGGAACGTCATCGTCGGTGCCTCCGGGTGCAGGGTCGCAGCCGACGATGATAGGCCGATCGGGCGCCGCATGCATCCCGGGTCGCGTGCGCATCGCCCCAGGCCGGCGTGGCACGCCGTCTGCAGCACCGGGACTGCCGTCGCCACGGCCGGCTCGATCGTGGTTCGCAGATCGGAGGACTGCAGGAAGAATGGGTCAGAGACGACGGTCCGGCGTGATGCTCGGCGCCTGTGCCGGTGCCGTCCTCGTCTTCGGCCTGCTGGCCGGCTGCACCGAGCGCGAAGACACGACCGGCGAGTCGCCGCCCGTCCTGCCCACCGCGTTCCCCGTGCCCGTGCCCGGGCAAGGATCGGTCGCCCTCGGCGACGCCCTGGACGCCACCCAGGAGCTGGTCATCGAGATTCGGGCCGGTCAGTCCACCGCCGACCGCTACGACGTCCAGACGCAGCCGACGGCAATTCGACTGGTTGCGGACGGCGACCCCTACACCTTCGCGATCGAGGGCCTCGCCCAACCGCAACCGCTGACGCCGAACGACGTCACGACGGTCCACCTGACCCTGCCGCAGCCGGGCGAGTTCACGATGGTCCTGACCGGTGCGAGCCGGGATACGGCGATCCTGAACGTCCGGGCAGCCGGCAGCCGCTAACCGTCGACGGCGAGGGGCACTTCGGCCACCCGGCGGCGTCGGAGCTGTCGGAACACGAGCACCGAGGGGATGATCGCCAGGTAGAGCAGGCCGCCGAACCAGATCGGGGCGGCCGTGCTGCGCGTCTGGTCCAGCAGGTAGCCGGCGACCGGTGGGAGCAGCGAGAACCCGAGGTAGTTCATCGTGAAGAAGAGGCCGAAGCCCCAGTTGCGGCTCTCGGCCCGCAGCACCTGCCCGGGCAGCGCCATGCTCCCGACCGTCACGGGCGCCGAGGCGATCCCAAACAGGACGATCCAGAACCAGGCCGGCTCCTGGATCGGCAGGGCGAGGCAGGCGACCGCCGTCACGAGGGCCGACAGCACGAGCCAGGCGAAGAGATACCGAGCGCGGTCGAGGAGATAGCCGGCGATCAGGACGGACGGCATCAGCGCCCAGGAGGTCCAGCTCGCCAATACGCCGGCTTGGGCCTCGGAGCGACCCCGCTCGATCAGTAGCGTCGGCGTGAAGCTCGTGAACACCACCAGGGCCGCGTTGACCAGGGCGAACGCGACGCCCGCCACGAGCACCGGTCCGAGCTCCTCACGGCCGATGGCCGGGTGGCCCAGTCGCTCCACGGCAACGGCGGCGGGGTGGGTTGCCTGGCCTGCCGGATCGGTCGACGAATGTGGCAGGGTGCCCGGCGTCGGGGCAGGACCGGTAGGCGGGTCCTGGCGGGGAAGGTCTCGGTAGAGGAGGGTGACGACGAGCAGGATCGGCACGGCCGTCGCGGCGATCAGGGCCACGGCGAGTCGCCACGAGGATGCGACCGCGACGCCGCCGAGCGTCGCCATCGCCAGCGCAACCCCGAGCGGGAACGTGCCGAGCAGGAAGCCGATGGCCGTCGAGAGCTCGCGGCCGGCGAACCAGTCTGTCGCGATCTTGGCCACTTGCATCGTCAGGAGCGTGCCGCCTGCCCCGCTCAGCAGGCGGGCGGCGGCGGCAAGCGCGAAGTTGGGGCTGGCCGCCAGCAGCCCGGTCCCGGCGAGCAGCAGGCCGAGCGCGGTGACGAGCGTCGCCTTGTCGCCGACTCGTCGGCTGATCAGCCCGCCGGGCAGGGCCAGGAAGACGCCCGGCAGCATGAAAATGCCGATCAGGACGCCGATCTCGGCGTAGGTCAGGCCGAGGTCGGCGACGAGGAAGGGCGCGACCGCCGCCACGACCTGGAGGTGCAGCCCCATCGACGTGCGCGCCAGGCAGAGGATCGACAGCACCGCCCACCGATTGGTCACCGCGCCTCCTCTCCCCGCGCGGGCCCCGGTCTGCCGAGAACGGTCACATCACCGGTCACGAACTGGGCGCCGACCGCCGGCCAGGTGTAGCCTACATCCCCGCGATCTTCGGCGGCGAGCGACCGTCGCTCGGCCGGTCGCGGGCCGGGATCCCACCGTGGTGGCGCCGGAACGGGCGTCAGTCCACGGCGCCGTCTCGGCGCCGCGGAGCGGCGCTGCTACCCTTGGCCATCCGCGGGAAGGCCGCGTCTGGCTGGGAGATTACGTGCAATGGGGAGGATGGACCATGGCGAATTCGGCGACAAGCTCGGAGGTCGGGACGCCGCTGGACAAGGATGTACTCGCCCAGCGGGCGCGCCTGCCGCTCAAGCCTGCCCCGGTCACGCTCACCGGGGCGCGGGTCCGACACGAGCCGCTCGACCTCGACCGCGACGTCGCGGCGCTGCACGCCGTCTCCGACGGCCGGCCCGCTGTCCTCGGCGAGCGACACGTCGACGCGTACGACCCGGACGCCCTGATCTGGCGCTACATGTCCGGCGGTCCGTTCGCGCGTGCCGAAGACCTGGCGGCCTGGCTACGTCCCCAGGTCGAGGCGCCGAACGTTCGCTGCCTCGTCGTCGTCGATGTCGCGACGGAGCGGCCGATCGGCGTCGCTACGTACATGGCGAACATGCCGGAGCACTTGAAGGTCGAGCTGGGCAGCATCTGGTACAGCCCGCTCGCGCAACGGACCGGGGCCAACACGGAGGCAACGTACCTGATGCTGCGCCACGCCTTCGCGCTGGGGTACCGGCGGGTGGAGTGGAAGTGCGACGCGCTCAACCAACGGTCGCGGAACGCCGCCCTGCGGATGAGCTTCACGTTCGAGGGCATCCAGGAGTACCACTACATCGTCAAGGGACGGAACCGGGATACCGCCTGGTTCCGGATCCTCGACCGCGAGTGGCCGGCGGTGAAGACCCACCTCGAGGGGCTCTTGAACCGGTCCTGATCGGCTGGTAGCGGCGGGCGCACCGGTGCCACCGGGCGCGCCGGCCGCTGATCCTTCGAGGCCGGGTTCGATGGGCCGTATTTACCGATCAGGCCATCCGGCGCGCGTCGGCGGCGGTCGGCGCGGGTGCCGGGCACCCGGCCGGCGGCGTGGCGGCGCTCACCTGGTTGCACTCCTGGACGAAGCGCCGGAGCGCGTCGGCGAGCGGCGGCAACAGGGCGCCCCACTCGCCATCCGGGGCGCTTCCGCGTTCGCTCCGGAGCGCGCGATATTCGGGTCGGGGGGCGAGCGGGCCAATCCGCCGCGCCGAGCGTCCGACGACGAGCTCGGCGTCCAGGCCGGCGAGCACCGCGGCCTGCCGGACGAGCGCGAACCAGGTGATCGCGCCGGGTGTGGCGAGGTGCCAGATGCCGCGCTCGCCGTCGATCAGCAGGTCGAGCGCGGCGTGGACCAGATCGGGCACGTACGTCGGCGAGACGATGATGTCGCGCGGGGCGACGTACGAGCGGCCGGCGGCGAGACGGTGCAGGGCGGTCGCGACGACGTTCTCACCGTCCCACGGCCCGAACAGCGGACCCGAGCGGACCACCAGAGCCGAGGGCAGCGCCCGCAGCACTCGCGCCTCGGCGTCGGCTGCATGGCGACCGTACACGCCGACCGGCGACACCGGATCGCTCTCGACATAAGGGACGCTGGCCGCACCATCGAAGACCAGGTCCGACGAGAATGCGAGGAACTGCGCGCCGACTCGGCCACAGGCCTCGGCAAGGAGCGGCTGGCTCCGGGTGGTGTGTCGCTCGAAGGCGGCGGGCGACACGTCCGCACCGTCCACGCGGGCGTGCCCAACGGCATGGATGACCGCCCACGGTCGGTGCCGGGCCATGGCCGCCTCGAGCGCCGCCGTGTCGGTCGGGTCGATGTCGCCGTCGGATAGGCGAACATGCGGCAAGCCGCGCAGGTCGCACAGGCGCTCCAGCGCATTCGTCAGGATCTCCGTCGGGCCGAGCAGCAGGATCGGCCGAGTCTGGGCGGATGGCCTGGCTCGGAGAGGAATGCTCGCCACGGTCGGCGCCGTTCCCTCCATTGCCGTCGGCCCTACCCCCGCCTCTCTCGGCACCGACCCGGGCGCCACGTCTCGGCGGGACAGGGGCGGGTAGAAGAGTCGTTCCGGTCGTCGCCACCAGCCAGGTGCCGCCAGCACGGGATGGTCCGGCGAGCGCCCTTCGGCGAGCGCGCGGAGCAGGCCGACGATCGCGGTGGGACGCGGCCGCGGTCCCCGCAGGTCGAACACGCCCGACTCGTAGCGGCCGTCCGGCCGGGTCACCAACGTGTCCCAGCCGTGCGCCCCGAGCAGGGACCAGGCGGTGACGGCGCGGATGTCCGCACCAGTCCGGCGCAGGCCGTCGGCGGCCTCCCACACCTCCACCAGCCAGCGGAGCTGCTCCTCGCGCGTGCACCCGTTGTGCGCCTCGGTCACGGCGATCGGCCGGTGGTAGCGTTCCCAGGCCTCGCGGAGGATGCCGGCCGGCCCGTCCACGCCGTCCTCCAGCACGCGCAGCGCCAGGACGTCGGCGTACGCGTCGAGACCGTTCCCGCCGTGCGCGTCGGCCGGGTACCGATCCAGGCGCTCATCGAGGAAGCGTTCGCCGCTCAGGTAGTGATTGATCCCGATGACGTCCGGTGGGCAAGGGTTCTCGGCGAACCAGCGCAGCTCGGCGTCGCCGATGCCCACAAAACGCAGCCAGTTCCAGAGGGGGTGCTGGCGATCTACCCGCCCACACAACAGATCGAACGTCAGCCAGCGGCGATGGTTCTCGTGCTCGGCCTGGTACGCCAACCAGGGCGTGCTGTACGTCTTGCCCAGGTCGTCGGTCTGGATGAGCTGCGCGCCCGGGGCGATCGAGCGAATTGCGCGCATACTGAGGACGACCGCCCGGCACTGGGTAAGCAGCGCCCGCAGGTAGGTCAGGTCGTCGCGACCGTGCGGGTACCAGTGGCCGTACAGCCCGCTGAAACGGGCCGTCGTCAGCGGCTCGTTGACGGGGGTAAAGGCGTCCACCCAGGGGTAGCGCTCGGCGAGGGCCCGCGCGAACTCGGCCAGTCCCTCGGGAAACGCCGGATCGATCAGGCTGGTGTGGCGGGGCCCGCTCCCGTGGTGGACCAGCCCGACAATCGGCCGAATCCCGAGCTCCCGCAGCCGCCCGAGCCGCTCGTCGACCCAGGTCCAATCGGCGCGGTCGATGCCGTCCGGGGCGGTACGCTCCCAGAGCACCGGGTAGCGAATCGCCCGAATCCCGAGCCCGGCGAACAGGTCGAGGTCGTCCAGTCGACGGGCGTGCCCGCTCAGCTCGTTCTGGTCGATGTACAGGTCGCCAACCCGGTTGACGGTGCACTCGACGCCGCCCCACAGCTCGAGGGGCGGGCGCGTAGCTCCCATCCAGGTCATGCCTGGTCCTCCGTGCAGTTGGGCGCGGCCGGGCGGAACGCACCGCAGCGTCGACCGGAGCAGGCCGGGATCTGACGACCGCCCTGGGCGAGCGAGTCGCATCGCGTCAGTCGGCGACGCATCAGCGCCTCACGGCGTCGAGAGCCAAGCTCCGCACGTTCGAGTACCATCGGTCGCAAGGGCTACCTCCGCAGCCGACGTCTCGCACGGAGCGTGCCCCGAGCAGGATCTGCAAGCCCAAAAGCCACCAAATGTGCAGCCTTACGGGGGTTGTGGCGCGCTCGGGGATGCGATCCGCAGGCGCGCCATGGCCCTGTCCGTCGCCCGTACAGGTCTGGCGGTCGCCCGCAAGTCGGGTCGTTGGACAGAGGCTCGGCGTCGGCAAGGCTCTCCGCGACGCCGCGACTACAGGCGCAGCCCGGCCCGGGCGTTGCCCTCCTTGATCCGCTCCTTGCCGGCCGCGTCGGTCGTCGCGATCGCGTCGACCGTGCCGACCGGGTCGGGAAGGCCCATGTCGAAGGGGTAGTCCGAGCCGAGGTACACCCGCTCGGGACCGAACGTCTGGACCAGGTAGTTCAGGGCCGGCGCGCTGTGGGCGATGACGTCGAACAGGAACGCCGACAGGTACTCGCTCGGCGGCTTGTTGATGATCACCTTTGGCTCGTCGCGCCAGCGGTAGCCGTGGTCGTAGCGGCCGA
>JALYGH010000089.1 GCA_030777205.1 Chloroflexota bacterium | reverse complement strand
TCGCTCGGGATGCTCTGGAGGATCCCGAGCAGCGCGATGACGACGAAGGGGAAGAACTTCCAGGTTCCGACCAGGATCACGCCGAGCATTGCCGTCTCGGGCCGGGCGAGGAGCGACAGGGGAGCGTCGCCGAGGCCAAGCTGGCGCACCGTCGAGCTGATGATGCCGACCTGGCTGCTGAGCATGAACTTCCAGACCAGCACCGCGACGATCGTCGGCAGGAGATACGGGAAGAGCACGACGCCGCGCGCGAAGGTCCGGAACTTCAGGCTCTGGTGCAGGACGAGCGCCGTGATCATGCCGATCAGCATCTCGAGCAGCACCGAGCCGACCGTCCAGTAGACGGTGTTCTTGAACGCGTTGGCCAGGTCCGGGTACCTGAAGAAGGCCGTATAGTTCTCCAGGCCGACCCAGGTCTTGTCCGGGAGCAGCGTGTCCTTCTCGTAGAAGCCGAGGAAGATCACCTGCGAGAACGGGTAGAGCACCAGGATGGCGAGCAGGATGGCACTGGGCAGGAGGAACAGGTAGCCCACCACCTTGTCAGTGCGGTTCGGGCCGTGCCCGAGGACGAACCCCGCCCAGTCCCGCCCACGCGCCTGCTGTCTGGGGATCGCGCGATCGGCCATGTCCTCCCCCCTTTCCTTCCCCCCTGACCGGGACCCTTGTGGGCATGGCTCTTGGTGCCATGCCCGCAACGGTCCCGGACTGGCGGGGGGCTAGCCGGTGTACCCGAAGTCCTCGGGCTTGATCCGCTTCTTCATGTCGTCCGACATGCGCCTGAACTCGCCGGCGCCCCACTCGATCGCCTGGTCGAGCGGCTCGTTCTGGAGGATGAACCGCTGGACCATCTCGGCGTGCGTGTAGCGCGCGGTCGGCGGCCCGGCGTACAGGTTGAAGATGCCGACCGTCTTCATG
The DNA here is from genome assembly GCA_030777205.1 of Chloroflexota bacterium. Taxonomy (GTDB): domain Bacteria; phylum Chloroflexota; class UBA6077; order UBA6077; family JACCZL01; genus JALYGH01. Next base: position 2,765 of record JALYGH010000089.1, on the reverse strand, counting down.
ACATTGTCGGCGCCCGGCCTGGCGCCGGCCTCGTTGAGGTAGTAGAGGCCGCCGGGCCGGAACACCAGCTCGATCGAGTCCTTGTGGGACTGCATCAGCGGATGCTCCCAGAGCTTCGGGTTGTTCTCGATCGAGAAGAGCGGCGGGGTGAGGTGGCCCGGCACGGTGTGCAGGAACTTGACCGCGCGGTCGCCGGTGGTCAGGAACTTCAAGAAGTCCATCGTGATCTCGGGGCTGGCCGAGCCGAACTCCTTCTTGAAGACGGCGTACGAGTCGTAGTGGTCGTAGTGGCCCCAGTACCCGGCCCGGCTCTGGGGCAGGCGGAACGCCTTCATGACCGGGACGAGGTCCGGCACGTTCTCGGCGGCGCGGCCGAGCGGCCGCCCGGCGTACAGCAGCATCGCCACCTTCCGCGTCAGGAAGGCGTCGATCGTGCCGTCCCAGTTGTAGCTCTGCCAGTCCGGCGGGGCGAAGGCGGACATCTCCTTGTAGAACTCGAGCGCCTGCTTCATTGCGTCCTTCGACTGGCCGTCGAACGCGACGTTGAGCTTCTCGTCGAAGAAGGTGCCGCCGCTCGACCAGAAGAGCTGGCTGATCGCGACGGCGAGCGCGCCGCCCTTGCCACCGGCCGTCGCGAAGCCGTAGGTGCCGTCCTTAGTCAGCTTCTGCGCGGCCGCCTTCCACTCGTCCCAAGTCTTGGGCGGCTGCAGGCCCTCCTGCTCGAACAAGTCAGTCCGGTACCAGATATTGCCCAAGCCGCCGCCGGCATACGGCAAGTTGAAGACGTTCCCCTTGATCACGTACAGGCTGTTCGGCTTGAAGTCCTCGCGACCGACGTCGTTGACGATCGGGTCGACCGGCTCGAGGAAGCCTCGCACGCCGAGCTCCATGATCTCGGCCTCGACCAGCGTCGAGAACTCCGGCGCCGTCCTGGCGGCGAGCGCCGTGGTCAACTTCTGGAGGACGTCGTCCGGCGACGGGGTGACCGAGAAGCTGACGTTCGGGTGGGTCTGCCTGTACTCGGCGATGATCTCCTCGTAGACCTTGATCTGCGGAGGATCGTCCTCGCCGGTGTAGAAGCGGATCGTGACCGGGCCGGTCGCCGCGGCCGACTTGGGGGCGCTCGCCTGGGTGGTCGTGCCCGGCTTCGACTCGGCCGCTTTCGGCTGCGCGGCCGGCTTCTGGTCGGCTGGCTTGGACTCGGCCGCCTTCGGTGCCGCCGCCGGCTGGCCGCCGCAGGCGGCCGCGATGACGCCGGTGGCCGCGATGGCCGTGGTGCCAAGGAACGATCGACGACTCAGTCGCTTGCGTGGTGACCTCATGAGCACCGCCTCCCCGTGTACCGTCCTCGTACGCGGCCGCTCCCGTCGCTCGACGCCGAACGACGCTTACGGAATGTTCAGCAGGGCGCATGCCAACTGTGTCGGCCGTCAACCCCTCCGCGGTCGGGACGCGAGGCGACCGGAATCCGGCCCGCCAGGGGTCGACGGCCGACGGGACCGGCAACCGTCGGCACGCCGGGAGAAGAGGAGGTCATCGCAGGTCGTCGCTCACCTGTTGACGCCCCGCCGCAAGCCGTAGGTCATCGACCGCGGTGAGCGACCGCCGCGTCCCACACAGGGGTGGGGACCCACCACGCCGGTGCCGCGGCGCGGGGCCATCGGCCGCCATGACGAGGACTGCCCGGCCCGCGCGGCACCCGAAGGCCCACGTGCACGGAGCGACAGGACAGCGGCTGCCAGCGCGGTGACGAAGGCCACCAGGTGCGGCAGGGAGTGTAGTCCACACGGAGCTGACGGAGCGGGGTTGCTTACCGCCGTCGGTCGGGGCACCATGGGAGTGAAGCCTGTCGTTGCCTAGGCGAGGGGCGCCCGAGCGAGTCTTCGCGGACTCACGGTGCGCGGCGTGGCGTCGGGCAAGAAGGGGGATCGGATGGACGCATCGTCCAGTCAGCTCTGGTGGCGACGCTTCGTTCGACTGGCGCTGTTCACCCTGCGCGAGGAGGATGTGACCCGCGTCGAACCCGACGAGCTGGTCGGCTTCGCCCGCGGGCTGGGCGCGGAGGCGTTCGGGGTGACTGCGGCGGGGATCGCAGCCCTCTACCCGAGCGAGCTTGCCGAGCACCGGCGCAGCCCGCTCCTGGCCGGCCGCGACTACCTGGGCGAGGTCCTCCAGGTTGCGCACCGCGAGGGCGTCAAGCTCCTGGCGCGGGTCGATCCGAGCCTGGCGGACGCGCCCCTGCTCGAGGAGCACCCGGACTGGTTCAGCCGCACGGCGACGGGCGAGCCGATCCCGGCGAGCGGCCTGTACGTGACCTGCCCGAATGGCCCGTACTACCGCGAGTTCATCCCGGCGGTCGTCCGAGAGTTGTTGCGGCGGTACGACCTCGACGGGATCTGGGTGAACGGCGGTCGCTTCTCGGCCTGGGAGGCCGGCCGGTGCTTCTGCGTGAACTGCCGGCGATCCTTCGCGCAGGCGGCGGGCGGTCCGATCCCGAGCGGGGAATGGGACGATCCGCGCTACGGCGCCTTCCTGGAGTGGCGGTACCGAGCGCTGGCCGACTGGATCGGGCTGATGCGGCGGGTGAAGGACGAGCGGCGCCCGGATATCCCGCTCGTCGTGGCCAACCAGCTCATCGAGCCCTGGGAGTTCATCCGCGCCGGCGGCTGGGACCTCGACCTGTGGGTGGACGCCGTCGACGTCCTGTCTACCGAGGGGCAGCGCCGCAACGTGTCGACCTGGTGGCTCGCGGCGGAGGCGAAGTA
>JALYGH010000088.1 GCA_030777205.1 Chloroflexota bacterium | reverse complement strand
ACCCGCTGCCTGAGGTCGCGACGCTCGTGCGCGCCGTGGGAGTCGTCGCCGGCGGCGGCACGTTCGTGGACCGATCGGTGATCGAGCGGTTGCGCAGCGAGCGCAACCCGTGCGACCCGCTTCACTGCCTGAGCGAGCGCGAGCGGGCGATCCTCGCGCTGATCGCCGAGGGTCGTACCAACAGCGCGATCTGCGACGCGTTATGCGTCAGCGCGAAGACCGTCGAGACCCATGTGCGTTCGATCTTCAACAAGCTCGACCTTCGCCCCGCACCGGAGGATCACCGGCGCGTGCTGGCGGTGCTGCGCTACCTGCAGGCGCAGGCGAGCGGCGCAGAGCAACCGGCTGATGCCCCGCAGGCAGCCGGCGAATCACCTCGCCCGCCAGCGCCCGGCGAGTACGCCGCCTGACTCCGACCCCGCCCAGGGTTATCCCTGAGATCGCTTGCGGGATGCAGGCGCGGCGGTCACGGTCGGTACTCACCGATCGCACCGGGGGAACGTAGCGGCCCCTGAGCTGGGAAACGCAAGCACCGAGAGGTTCTCTGATGGCCGACGCAGCCCGTGAAGCGACCGCCGCGAACCGTGAGCGCCCCGGCCGGACGCTGCGACGGGGGTGCATGGCGCGCATTACGCGCGGTGTGCTGGCGCCGCTCATCGCGCTCGGGAGCGGCATCGTGCTTGCCGCCGGCCTCGCCAGCGCTGCCCAGACGACGATCGGCTTCGACGACCTGCCCGATGGGACCACCATCGAACGTCAGTACGCCAACCGGGGGATCGTGTTCGGCACGGCGGGCGGGCGCGATCAGCTCGCCGTCCAGGGCGACGACGCGGCGCGCAGCGCGCCGAACGTCGCCTCGCTGTCGAACTGTCCTGCCGACTCGGAGGTGATCGGCTGCACCAACCGCGCCACCGCGACGCTGGCGACGCCGGCGACGGCAGTGACGCTCTACGTCGGCTCGACGGCCCCTGAGGCCGGCGGTGAGCCCGACGTGGTCGTGCTCGAGGGCTTCGGCGCCGACGGCGCCTCGCTCGACATCGACCGGGTGAGCGTCGAATCCGCGGCGCCGTTCACCCACGAGCTCACGATCACCGCACCGGCCGCCACCACGATCGCCAGGATCGAGATCCGCCTCGCCGTGCCCAAGACCACGAACGCCCGGCTGGCGATCGACGACCTGGCGATCAGCACCGCCGACGTCGCCACATCCCCCGTGACGACGCAGGCGCCGGCGACGACCGCACACCCGCCGCCGCCTCGCATCACGCCGCCTCCGGTGCTCGAGCCGCCCGCGCCGCCGGACTTCGCGATGGCTCTGCGCTCCGCTGGGGCGCCGCTGGAGACCGCGACGGTCACCAGCGGGCGCACCGAGACCATCGACCTCATGATCCATCGAAGTGGCGTGTCCTCCGGCCGGATCGACGTGTCCGCGGTCGGCGGCGCGTCGATGGCGACGATCACGGTCGAGCCTGGCAACGACGCGTACCACAAGCGCCTCCGGATCCAGGCGAAGACCGGCAAGGATGCCGTCGGCGAGGCGAAGGTGACGCTTGTGGGCGTGCCGATGGTCGCCTCCGCCGGCAGAACGCCGCGCACCCTGGACTTCACGCTGCGCGTGATCCGCCGCTTCGACGTGCGCATCATCGGCATGGAGATCAGCCAGGGCACTCAGAGGACATTCGGCACCCAAGGGTCATTTCAGGGCCCGGGTCTGTCCGGGAACGACTCGCCGAACTACGCCGGCGTCCCGCTTACGGTCGGGCCGCGGACGGTGGTTCGGCTGTTCGCCAACGTTCCATCGGGAGCACCGGTGAAAGACGTCGGCGCGGCGCTGTACGGCGTACGGGGCAACGGCAACAAGGCGCTGCCGGGGGCCCCGCTCTTCGCCAGCTCGCAGAGCACGGCGCTCACGCCAGGCCCTGCGATCGGAGGCTTCAAGGAACACACGTCCAATGCCAACAGCTTCATCTTCACGCTGCCGCCCTCCTGGACGTCCGAGCCGGGAATGCTGCATCTGAGCGCGGAGCTCATGGCCCCGCCCGACACGACCGTCTCTCTGACCGGGATCGAGTGCGGGCAACATGGCTGCACGAAGGCCGACGACAACAACGGCTTCAGCCTCGTGAACATCCCCGTCACGACGATGCCGAAGATCACGATCCTTCCGCTGGCGCTGACGCAGAACGGGAAGTCGCCCCCTGCTACCGCGAAGGTCTTCTCCGACGCACGGGCGGCGAGTCCGCTCGGAGGGCCGTTCTTCGAGGTTCTCCCCTACGCGGCGAAGATCGACGTCACCGACATGACCGACAGGTACGACGTCGGCGGGATCCACTACCGGGTCGCGCAGTGGGGTAAGGACAACGTCGGCCGGCTGAGTCCGCGGACGATCCTCGTCGGAGTACTTCCCGCGGGCGTGGACCATGGCGTCTCGCTCGGCGACGTCAGCGAGATGGCGGCCTTCCTGGCTCCGCAGAACAAGGAGAAGTATCCGCCGCACGCAGTCGTCCGAGGTGTCGGGCGGGGGCTCACGAACGTAGCGCACGAGTTGGGCCACCAGCTCGGGCGGCCGCATGCGTCCGCCGCCTGCGGAGCGGACGAGGGCGCCAATCTGGGCGAGCCATGGCCACCGGACGAACATGGTTTGCTGCAGGGGATCGGCCTTGATCGGCGGGGCCCGCTCCTCGACGGCTACAGGCTGCTCTACGACCACGACGGGCTGCCCCAGAACGTGATGTTCGACTACATGTCCTACTGCGCCTCGGTGGGCGACTCGGACTCGTGGATCTCGCCGCGCAACTGGACGAACATGTTCAACTTCCTGCGCGGGCTCGGGCTCGGCAAGGCGCCGCAGCCGGCGTCCAGCTCCGGCGCAGCCAGTCCCGCCGGCGCCGGGATGGGCAGCGCCGTCGACATCTTCGGAAGCATCGTCGAGGGAACGGAGCCGACCATCAACTTCGTCGGCCCGGCACGGGGGCCCGCCACGGCAAGCAGCAGTGGCACCGGGTTGACGCTGGTCGCGCGCAACGGCGCCGGCGAGGTGGTCGGCAGGGCAACTGCGACGGTAGGCTCGAGCCACATCGACGAGCGCCCGCTGCGCCGCATCACGCAGTTCACCGGGCGCATCCCGGGCGCGGGAGCCCGGTCGGTCGAGTTGCAGGGCGCCGGCGCGCAGGTGCTCGCGCGGCGTGACGCATCGCCGACCGTCCCGAAGGTGACGCTGCTGTCGCCTGATGGGCGCAAGCCGATCGGCGCCCGCGGTCTGACGCGGGTGCGCGCACGAGTCGTCGACCCGGATCCCGGCAGCACGCACGAGGTGTCGCTGCGCATCTCGGAGGACGGCGGACGCTCATTTCGGGTGCTGCGCTCCCGCGGGGCACATGCCGCCGGTGTTGTCGGCTTCGACGTGCCCAATCGCATGCTTCCTGCGACCACCCGCGGCGTGTTCGAGATCGTCGTCAACGACGGCTTTCACGAGGCCGCGGACCGCTCGCGCCGCGTGACGATCGCGGGCGCGCCGCCGGTCGTACGCATCGAGGGTCGGCGGAGGATCGGCACGACTGCTGGTCAGACGGTGTCACTCGAGGGGTCGGCCAGTGACGACCGCGGGCTTGCGCTGCCGCCGCGCCGGCTGGCGTGGTTCGACGGCCGGCGGCGCCTGGGCTCGGGCCAGACGATCACGTTGGTTCGAATGCGGCCAGGACGTCACGTCGTGCGCCTGGTCGCCACCGACAGGCTTGGTCGCAAGGCAACCGCCCGCGTGATCGTCCGGGTGGCCGGCGCCGCACCGCGCTTCCTCCTCGCGCGCGGGCCGCGGTCGCTGCCGCGAGGAGCTCGCGCGGTGAACCTGCGAATCGCCACGACCGTGCCCGCTCGCGTCAGCGCCGGTGGCCGCACGTTCTCCGCGGGGCCGCGCCCACGCACGGTCAGCGTTGCCCTTCCCCGCCGGCGAACATCTGTGCTTCGCCTCGTCGCGCGTGCCGCCGGCGAGACAACGCGTCTGCGCATCGAGTTGCCCCGGTGAGCAGCCGCCGTTTCGCGCGCCAGTCGGCCTTCGTTTCGTCGCCGCGCACGAGGGCTCAGGGCTTTCCCTGAGATCGCTCGACGCCTCAGCGGAAAGACGCGACGGTGATGCCCGACAACCGTTCGAAGCAAGGGGGACAAGCATCATGCACCGCGGGGTTACGGCAATCACGACGGTCCCTGCGGTGCTCGCGCGCGAACTGGGCGACCGCAGCGCCGCAGGGCCTATCTCCCATCCGGCCCGCCGAGCGTCGGTGCTGCTCGCGATCGTCGCTGCGTCTGTGTTTGCCGCGAGTTCCGCGGCGCCCGCTGCTGCTGGCGTGCCCGATCCAGAGCGCGACGCGACGGCGCAGACCGGCTGGCACTGGTATCACGGCCTGACGGCGGCGCAGGTGACACAGCGCCTGGCCGCCGACGGCGATCGGGTCGTCGACGTCGAGGTGCAGTCGGCGTCACCGCATCGCTTCACGGTCGCGACGGTGCGCAACGAGGGCGTCTACAAGCGCGAGTGGTACTGGTACGCCGGGCTGACGGCAGCGCAGGTCGGCGCGAAGCTGAAGGAGAAGAAGGCCCGGCTGATCGACCTCGAGACGTACGTCGCGGGCGGCGCGCGGCGCTTTGCCGTCGTGATGGTCGCCAACACGGGCGAGGCCGCCAAGAACTGGCACTGGTATCACGGCGTGAGCGCGCGCACGCTGGGCCTGCGGTTGCGCCAGCACCGGTCGCGGCTCGTCGATCTCGAGAGCTATCGCGACGGCGGCGCGACGAAGTACGCCGCGGTGATGATCCGAAACAGCGGCGTCGACCAGGCCGGCTGGTGGTACTGGCTCAACGTGCCGCTGGCGAAGGTGCAGTCCAGCGCGACGAGCAACGGGGCGCGCACGTTCAGCCTCGACCGCCTGCCCAACGG
>JALYGH010000087.1 GCA_030777205.1 Chloroflexota bacterium | reverse complement strand
GCTGACGGGCGTGCGCCGGGGAGCGTCGGCGGGGGTACGACCGCCGGCGGCAGCGCGCGATCGGACGCGGGCACACCGGGATCGCGGGTGGTGGCCGGGCCGGACCGGTCCGTCACGCGGGCCTCGTCACGCGCGCGACCTCCGGGCCATCGACCTGGGGTCCATCAGCACCGACCGTGCCGGCCACGAGTCCATCGGGGGCGGAGCATCCGACCGCATCGGATGGCCTCATGCCGACGACCTCGCCAGGTCGGTCGGCACGGCCTTCGCCGCCGAGCGGCCCGGCACACCGAGCACGCCACCGGTCCGGAAGGTGCCGGCGCCGCTCAGGCAGAGACCGCGGACCGGGGGTGCGGTGACTCGCCAGCTCGGGCGGCGGGCGGAACGGCCCGACCTGATCCGGACTGAGGTCCAGGTGCATCGGGTGGCCGCCGAGGAGGCCGATCTCGCGCTCCCAGTCCTCGGCTTGGCGCCAGGCGAGCCCGACGACACCGTCCTCGAGCCCGGGCGCGCGCTCGTCCACGGCGTCGAGCAGGTAGTCGTCCGGAGCTGGATGTGGATCACGGAGCACGTGTCGAAGCGGTGGTCCGGATGAGGCGCGATCGTGGCCCCGGTGTGGACGGCGCCGCCGACATGATCGGCCATCTCGACGACGAGGACGCGGAGGCCGGCGCGGGCGAGGTAGCAGGCGCAGGTGAGCCCGTCGTGCCGGCCGCCGATCACCAGGACATCGTACTCGCTCACGCCCCGCGCAGCCTGGCAAGGGCCCTGCGGCCCTCCGGCAGGGACGCTGCCAGGATGCCGAAGTTCGCGAACGCGCTGAGCACACAGTAGGCGCACCAGGCCTTCTCGCGGGCCGGCATCTGGTAGAAGTACCAGGCCGACACCACCGAGTCGATGAGCGCCTTGGCCGTCCCGAGCACCGGGAGCCAGGGCATCCGACGGGCGCGGTCGGCAGGGCCGTAGGCGGCGAGCGGCAGGTTCAGGGCGAACGAGAGCAGGCCAAGCGTCCCATCCGGGATGCCGAGCGGGAACGCCGTCTTCGACAGGTTCACTTTGTCGGAGTTGAAGCCGGGCAGGGGTGGGTCGGGCAGGTGCCCGACGACGCCAGTCTGGAGGAGCGAGACGGCGGCCATGCTGGCCATCCCGACGAGCGAGAGGCCGACCACCCAGCGGCGATCGGCGAGGCCGTCCTCGGCAGTGGCGATTGGCGGGAGGCCGCGCAGGGACGCGGGCATCATCTGGTTGTCTCCTCGCGTAAGAGGTTTGACCCGCACGATTAGGGCGTGCTGCCGTGAGGTGGCGGGCGCGCAGCGGCGGTCCCCGCCTTCCCTCGGCGACCGAGCGTATGCCCGCCAGACGGCACTCTGCGTGCCAGCGCTACCCGTAGTGATACGCAGTCCGGACCTCAAGTGCATCGTCACGGCGACGCCGCGCCGGGCGGACGGGGCTTGCCTGTCGATAGCACCCGGAGCCGCTGGCCCGGCATCATCGCCGCTGAGAGCAGCTCGGAGGCCGCCATGCCACGCCGCACCGATGACCACCCGGACCGGACCGACCCCAACCGCTCCGGTCGCGCCCGGGCCGCTCGGCGCCGGGGGCAGGCCGAGCGCGACGATCCTCCCGTCGAGCTGGACGCCGTCAGCCTGACCCACCCGCGCAAGATCCTCTGGCCGGACGCCGGCTTCACCAAGCTCGACCTGGCCGAGTACTACCGTACCATTGCGCCCTACCTCGTCCCGCTCATGCGGGACCGCCCGCTGACGCTGCGCCCGTACCCGCGCGGCATCGCCGCGCCGGGCTACTACTTGCAGGACGCCCCCAAGGCCCGGCCGAAATGGGTCCCGACCTGGAAGGACGTCGCCACGTCGGTCGGACGGACGGTCGAGCACATCGTCGGCGGCGACGAGCGGACGCTGCTCTGGCTGGCCCAGTACAACGCGATCGAAGTCCACACCTGGCTCTCGCGGATCGATCGCCCCGACGCGCCGGACTTCGCCGTCGTCGATTTGGACCCGTCGGAGGCGACGCCGTTCGAGCACGTCAAACAGGCTGCCCGCCTCTTCAAGGAGCAGTTCGACCGGGCCGGCGTCCAGGGCTTCCCGAAGGTGACCGGCTCGTCGGGCATCCACGTCTTCGTCCCGCTCGAGCGCGGCCCCGCCTTCGATGTCGTGCGCGCGTCGCTGCACGCGCTCTGCCGGCGGATCGAGGCACGGGCGCCGGATCTGGTCACGACCGATCCGGTCATCGCGGACCGCGGCGACCGGGTCTTCCTCGACTACGCTCAGAACAGCCGTGGCCGGACGACCGTCGCCCCGTACAGCGTCCGACCGAAGCCCGGCGCGCCGGTGGCCGCCCCGATCCGTTGGGAGGAGCTGGACGACCCGAGCCTACGCCCGAACCGCTGGTCGATCAGGGATATGCCGGCGCGCCTGGAGGCCGTCGGCGACCTGGTCGGCCCGATGCTCCGGTGCCGGCAGCGCCTGCCTGATGCGTGGACATAGGGGTGAGGACCTGCCCTGGCGCAACTCGACCGTCGACGGACTGACCGGCCTGCTGCCCGGGCTGCCGAGCTTCCTGTGCGAGTTCCTCGCCCCAAGGGCGCGGCTCGGGCGGGACTCGGGCCGGGGAAGGGCGCAGGCTCAGGATGACGCGGCGGCCGTCGCCCGCTCCTGAGCCGGACGGCGCTGGCGCCACCGCCGCCACGCCCGTCCGCTCGCGCCGACCAATACGTCCGCGCCGACGCCGACCAGGATCAGCCCGAGGCTGAGCGTTGGGAGGTAGTAGCGGGCCCAGTCGATCCCGAGGTTCGGCGCCGTCCCGGCCAGGAAGACGACCACCCAGGCCAGCGTCAGCGCGGCCGGCCCAACCAGCCCGCCGCCGTCGCGCGAGCGCAGGGCGCCCCAGGCGAGCGCGCCGGCCCCGATGAGGACGAGCGCGGCCTCCAGCGGCACGTCGGTCCACCGGGAGATCGGCATCTGCTGGACGAACGTCTCCGACAGCAGCAGGCCGACGCGGGTCGGCAGGTGGTCCGGGACAGCCAGATCCTCGTTCAGCGCGCGCTGGCCGACGACCTCCTGCTGGCGGAACTGGAGCATCGCCAGCGTCCGCTGGACGGGGTTCGGCCACAGGAACGGATTGACGCCAACGAAGACGACGAGCGACAGGATCGCCGCGAGCGCCGCCCAGCGCCACGTCCGGTCGGATACCGCGCGGGCGCCCGGCGTCCCGGCCGCGAGCCGGCGCAGGCTGAACGCCCAGATAGCGAGCCCGCCGAGGGCCGCCGTCCCGAGCAGGGCCGTAAGCTTGGTCGCGGCCGCGAGGCCCGTGACGATGCCGGCCAGGGCCCCGAGCAGGAGATAGCGCGACGGATCCGGCCCGGCCGCGGCGCGGGAGGCCAAGATGGCCAGGTAGAGGCCGAGCAGGGTAAAGAAGATCAGCGGCCCCTCGGCGTGGGCGCGCGGCAGGAGTTGGAACGCGAGCGGCGTGGCAAGCAGCCCGGCCGCCGCGACCAGGCCACCGACCGGCCCGCTCAGCGTCCGCCCGATCAGGAACAGCAGCAGCGCCGCCCCCGCGCCGAACAGCGCCATCGGCGTCCGCCCCGCCTGCAGCACTGCGGCGGACGGGCGGTCGATCCGACGGGCCTCGGCCAGACGCCGCTCGTCGCGGTAATAGCTCGGATCAAGGTAGCGCTCGCGGTTCGGTCCGTGGGCCTCGTCGATGCGGTGCTCGAGGTCGAGGGGCGGGACCGGGCTGCCGCTCAGGCGAATCGCCGCGCCGAGGATGAAGCGCGGGATAGTCGGCTGGGTCAGCGTCCAGTAGATCTCCTCCCACGGGGGGCCGGAGAGCTGGCCATGGAGGAAGACGACATCGAAGTAGCCGGCCGTGGCAATGTGCTGGCCCTCATCCGTGTTGTAGCCGACGCGCGTCACCTGCCCGAGCAGTGCCCAGGCCGCCGCGGCGAAGACGACCAGAGGGAGGAGAAAGGAGCGAGCAGCCAGCAGCGAGTGGCGAACTGCTCCGGCCACGCTGCCATTGCCCGAGACGCTGGTCATACCCGGCCGGGCATCGGCCGGTCGGCCGCGTTCGGTAGGAGGCTGGGCGACGCTCACGCGTACGCCGTGCCCTGGCGGGGCGGCGGCACGAGCATCGCCGGCGCCACGACGCTATTGCGGAGCGTGCCGATCTCCGTGATCTCGAGCACCAGTTCGTCGCCGGCCGCGAGCCAGATGTTGCGGGACCAGCCGACGCCGGCCGGCGTGCCGGTGGCGATGACGTCGCCGGGCATCAGCGTCATGATCGAGCTGATGAACTCGATCTGCTCGGCGACACTGAAGATCATCGACGAGGTGTTCCCGTTCTGCTGGAGGATGCCGTTGCGGGTTAGGCGCAGCGCGACGTTCTGCGGGTCCGGCAGGAACTCGCGCGGCAGCAGGTATGGGCCGATCGGCGTCGAGGCATCGAAGTTCTTGGCCATCAGCCAGTCCGAGCCGAAGTTCGGCCAGTCCGGGCGCTGGATGATGTCGCGGGCCGAGACATCGTTGACGATCGTGTAACCGGCCACGTAGTCGAGCGCGTCTCGGGAGAAAACGCCGCGGCATGGCTTCCCGATCACCGCCCCCAGCTCGACCTCCCAGTCGACCTGCTGGGTGATGTGGGGCAGCAGGATGGCGTCGTTCGGCCCGATCACGCCGTGGGGCAGCTTGATGCAGACGTACGGGCGGACCGCCGAGCGGTCCGGCGCCGGGACCCCGGCTTCGGCGGCGAAGTCGTAGAAGTTGAAGACGGTGCAGAAGACGGCGCGCGGGTAGCGGATCGGCGTGAGGATTCGCACCGAGCGGTCGTCGGCGGCCAGACCGCCGGTTCGCCCGTCCACCATCTGGGCGAGGCCGCGCAGGGTCGGGAGGTAGCGCTCCCAATCCTGGAGGATGCCGAAGACGCGGCCGTGCAGCTCCACCCGGTCAGGCGCCAGGTCGGCGAGCGGGTAGAGCCGCTCCCCCACGACGAGCGCCGCGCCCTCGCGCCCCCCGTGCTCGATCGTCGCAAGCCTAAACGTCGGCATCGGTCCCTCCCGCCCCGGATGCTACAGACGATCCACCCGGTCGCGCCAGGGATTGTCGGGACGAGCATGACCGTCAGCCGTTCGGAGATTGTGACCCCCGCGGCGGCGAGAGGAGAGGTCGACGGCCGAGAGTGGTCCCCCGGCATCGGCAGTCGTGGAGAGCGGCGTACAATGGGGGTACGCGGACGACACCGGAGGGCGAGCGTGGCGATCACCGGACGACGACTGACCCTGGAGGAGTTCCTGGCACTGCCCGGGGAGAAGCCGGCCCTCGAGTACGTCGACGGGGAGGTGACCCGGAAGGTGTCGCCGAAGTACCGCCACATCCGTGTCCAGTACCGATTGGCTGACCTCGTAAACAACTTCGCGGTCCCCCGTCGACTTGCGCGTGCCGAGCCTGAGCTGCGCGTCAACTTCGGCGGCCGATCCGTCGTGCCCGATGTCTCGATCTTCACCTGGGACCGCATCCCGGAAGATGAGGATGGCGAGGTCCAGGATGATGTGTTCAGCGCCCCGGACATCGCCGTCGACATCCTCTCGCCCGGCCAACGCGTGCGAGATCAGGTCGACCACTGCCGGTGGTACGTCGCGAACGGCGTCCGGCTGTCCGTCTTCGTCAACACGCAGGATCGCTACATACGCACGTTCCGCCCTGATGGCGAGGCCGAGCCGCTGGGCGGGGCGGACCGCGTCAACCTCAGCGACGTGATCCCGGGCTTCTCGTTCGCCGTCGACGAGCTGTTCGCGGCCCTCCGTGCGCGCTGAGTCTGTAGCGGTCCTCGGGGCCGCGGGCGGCCGGCCCGCTTGTTTGCTCACCTGGCCGGCGTGCGGTGGCGCCCGACCGGCGCGCGCTACGGATCGGCTGAGCCGCCTGCGCAATGCGACGGGGGCGTGGTGACGTACGGGCTTCGTGGGTTCAAGGGGCTCTGGTGGGAGCCGGAGCAGTACCGTGACTGGCCGCGCCTGCTGGCCGAGGCCGGCTACACCTTCTTCATGCTCTGCTACACCTTCGCGCCGGAGTTAGGCCTCCGTTGGCGGCAGCCGTTCCGCCGGGCCGACGAGACGATCATTCGATGCCTCGCGTCCGACTGCGCCGCGCGCGGCATCGAGCTGTGCCTCGCGGTGAACCCGAACATCGGGGGCCACGCCTGGACGCCCGACAGCGCGACGCTGCCGTTCCATCCGACGGCCGGCCGCGACTGGTTCCGCCGCTACTGGCAGGCGCGCCGCCCGAACGAGGCGCTCGATCCCGATCCGCCGTTCCGCTACGGCAACGCGGGTGACCTGGCCCTCCTGGCCGACAAGCTGCGCCGCGCGGCCGACTGGGGCGTGCGGGCCTTCGCACTGAGCCTGGACGATATCGACCCGAGCGCACTGTCGCCCGAATTCCCGAGCCTCGCCGCGGCCCAAGTCTGGCTCGTCGAGGGCGTGCACGCGGCGCTCGGCTCCGGGGCCGAAGGAGCGGCCACGCGGGACGGCCCCGAAGGCACGCCGCGACTCTTCTTCACCCCGACGTACTACTGGACCGTCGGCTTGCGCGCCCACTCGGAGTACGCCGCCGAGCTGGCCGCGTCGCTGCCACCGGACGTCCAGGTCTTCTGGACCGGCGAGCACGTACGGACGCCGGGGCCGGACCTCACGCGCGCGAGCGCCCGCGACGCGGCGCGCCTGCTCGGGCGGAAGCCGATCCTCTGGTTCAACTACGCGTCGAACGACTCGTTCCGCTTCGCGCCTCAGCTCCCGCCCGGCCCGCCACCCGGGGAGGACCTGGGCGACGAGGTGGGCGGGGTGCTGGTGAACCCGATGCGCCAGGCCAGCCTGACCCGCCTGCACGCCCTTGTGATGGGCGCGTACCTGCGCGACCCGGCCGGTTACGACCACGAGGTGGCCGTCGAGGGCGCCGCCCGGCGGCTCGTCGGCGAGGACGCGGCGCCCTGGCTGCTGCGCTGCATCGCGGCCTGGGCCGCGTACCCGGACACCCGTACGCTCGGGGCAGACCTCGAGCGGGAGGGGGCGCCGCTGGCGAGCGCGCTGCTCGCGCGACTCGAGCCGGCCTACGGCCAGCTCCTGGCGGCGCTCGCATCCGTGGAGCGCCTCGACGCCGACTACCCCCTCGACCGGGACGGCAGGCTCGGCGCCGAGCTGCGCCACGGCGCCGACCGCTTCCGCCTGCTCGTCGCCGCCCTCCGTGCCCGAGTGCGAGAGGATCCGAGCCGGGGCGGCGTGGACGCCATGCTGGCCGAATCCGACGAGGAGACGGCGAGCGACGCGCGCGTGGTGCTCGACGCGACGATCAGGTAGGACTGCCAATCGACGCACGTCACGCCTGATGCATCGCATGTCACTCGTTCGAGGAGCGCGCGGCTCATCGCCTGGATCACGTTCCCTTCGATCTGATCCCTGCCCGTCGGGGTTGACGATCAGTCCGCCGGCGGGTCGGTCAGGCGCGGAGGGCGGCCTTGCCGCGGACGACCGGCGTGCGGAGGGTGCCGAGCCGGCCGATGGCGATCGTGACGACGTCGCCGCCTTCGAGGGTGAACGGGTTGTCCGGGACGAGCGCCGTGCCGGTCGAGATGACCGCACCGTCCGGGAAGTCGTCTTCGCGGTACAGGTACTCGACCAGCTCTTCGAGCCGCCGCTTCAGCCCGGAGGTGCTCGTCTCGCCTTGCCAGGCCACCACGCCCCCGCGCTCGATCGCCATCCGGATCGTCAGGTCGTACGGGTCGGCGACCTCCCAGGCCGGGGTGATGCCCGGCCCGAGCGCGCAGGCGCCGGCGTAGACCTTCGCCTGGGGCAGGTAGAGCGGGTTCTCGCCCTCGATGCTGCGCGAGCTGACGTCGTTGCCGATCGTGTAGCCGACGATCTCGGCGTGGGCGTTGACGACGACGGCCAGCTCCGGCTCGGGCACGTCCCAGGTCGAGTCGGCGCGGACGGCGATCCGCCCCTCCGGCCCGACGACGCGGCGGGCGTTCGCCTTGAAGAAGATCTCCGGCCGCTCGGCGACGTACACCTTCGAGTACACATCCGGCGTGCCGCTCTCCTCCATCCGCGCCTCTTCCGAGCGCTTGTAGGTGACGCCGGCCGCCCAGA
>JALYGH010000086.1 GCA_030777205.1 Chloroflexota bacterium | reverse complement strand
GCCTTGACGTGCCGTCGGTCTCGGTCGGCAGCATCACGATCTACCTGGCCGCGCGCGAGCGGCCCTACCGGCAGCGGCTGCTGGCGCTCAACGCCCTGCCGGATCCGTTCGTCAATGACGCGGCCCTGCTGACGAACGTGGCGCCGGCGTACGCCCCGCCCGGCTGGCACCTGCTCGCGGCGCACGTGCTCGGCGCCGAGGACCTGGACGACGCGGTCATCGAGCGGCGTGCCCGATCTGACCTGCAGGAGCGAGCCAGACGGGTGCCTCGGCCCAAGAAGCATCGGTGGCAGGACCGTGAAAGCGATCTGACGAGCCGGCTGAGATCGAGCGGTACCAGCGAGTGCCGCCCTCTCCTGCTCATGGACCGAGCAGCGCCCCGTGCACCGATTCTTGGCCGGGCGCCATCTCTCTCGAATTCAGGGGCCATTGCTACGTGAGCAAGGCCACTTGCCTGACTAGAACGCTTGTGCTAACCTGCCACGGCGGGCCGCGTCGAGTGCGGCCTGATCATCGGTAGAGTGGAGCTTGACTTGGATCACGGGGCTCCTCTCCGACGGAGCCTCAACCGGTACCCTGGATGCTCGCCCGGTGGCACCCGGCCCCCAAGACTAATGAGCCTGGTGTGCGACGGCTGGGCTGAGGGCATCTGGCTTGAAGGAACGTAGCCCCGGCGCCGCTGCCATGGCCCGAGGCTGGCAGATGGCAGGCTTCGAGCGGGAGTCCATCATGAGTCTAGCCGACTCCGTGCCGCAACGCGTCGCCCTGTACGCCCGGGTCAGCACCGAAGATCAAGCCGACCGAGGCACGATCCAAGCGCAGATCATCCTGCTGCGCAACCTCGCCCAAGCGTACGGGTGGGACGTGGTCGGCGAGTACATCGACGACGGGATCTCGGGCACCATTCCGCTGGATGAGCGCCCCGAGGGCCGGCGGCTCCTCGACGACGCCCGCGCGGGCAGGATCATGATCCTCGTCGCCTATCGGCTGGATCGCGTTGGACGGTCGCTCCGCGCGCTCCTGGACGCTCACGACTCGCTCGAGGGGTGCGGCGTCACGATCCGCTCGGCGACGGAGCCGTTCGACACGAGTACGCCGATCGGGAAGTTCCTGTTCCAGTTACTGGCGAGCCTGGCCGAGCTGGAGAAGTCCACCATCAGCGAGCGGATGAACATGGGGCGGGATCGCGTCGCCCGAGAGGGCAAGTGGACCGGCGGGTGGATCCCCTACGGCTACCAACTCGACGCGAGCCGGCGGTTGGTGCCCAGCTCGCATAGGGTGGCTCAGGCCGGAATGACCGAGGCCGAGGTCGCACGCCAGCTGTACACGCGGATCGCCGACGGGAGCTCGCTGATCGAGGAGGCCAGACGGCTCAACGCGCTCGGCATCCCCAGCACCCGTCGTCACGGCGCCGAGGCTGACGCGGAGCAGGCGGACTCGGCGTGGTCCCTGACACGGGTCGCGCGGATCATCCACAGCCCGCGGTATCGGGGAACCGGCGTCCTCGAGAGTCGGTTCGGACGGATCGAGACCGAGGTTCCCGCCTTGGTGAGCGCCGAACTCTGGGATGCGGCCCAGGCGCAGCTCCTGCGCAATCGCTCGCTGTCCACGAAGAATGCGACTCACCGCTACCTGCTGCGCGGGCTGGTGACCTGCGGCAATTGTGGCCTGGGGATGACGGGCCATAGCATGGGGGGCCCGCGCCGGAGCGGGAAGGTGTACCAGTACTACCGGTGCTGCTCGCAGTTGGCGACGACCCTCGCCTATTCCGGCCGTCGCTGTCACGCCAAGTTCATCGGGCGCGCGTGGCTCGAGGAGGAAGTCTGGGCCGACTGCCGAACGTTCATCCTCAATCCGGGCGATGCCCTGGCCGAGGCCCAGCAACAACTGCGTACCCGCCTCAGTCAGGTGGCCGACATGGACGACGAGCGTCATCGGCTTGAGCACCTCCTCGCGGGCAAGGAAGCCGAGCGCGAGCGGGTCATGACGCTGTTCCGCCGAGGGAGGGCCAGCCTGGCCGACGCGGAGGCGCAGCTCGATGCGATCGAACAGGAAGGCGCGGTACTCCGCGACCGGCTCGATGCCCTCCGCGCTCAGGACGACCTGGCACGGGTCCAGGAGGCCAGGCACGCCGAAGCCGGGGCCCTGCTCGCGCGGCTGGCCTCCCAGCTCGAGGAGATCGAGCGCGACGACGACTGGGACGCCAAGCGCCGCATCGTCGAGACGCTGGTCGACGGCATCACGGTGACGACCTCGGGCGAGGGGCGGGGCAAGCGAGCCCAGGTCGAGATCCGCTACGTCTTCGGCGGCGAGTCTCAAGCAGTTGCTTCGCGCTCGGATCGAAATCGAAGCTGGCCTACGACTTCCTGGCCGCCGTGAACGGGGGCCGCTTCAAGCTCCACGCCGAGTCGGCCGACGCCGGCGCGAACGAGCTGCGCCGCGAGCTGCTGGCCCAGGCGGCCGCGGCCGAGTACGCGCTGCGGGCGCACCAGGCGATGACGTTCTTCGTGCCGGAGCGCCGCGGCCATGACGACCTGCTCAACGCCGCCGCGCTCGTCGTCCAAGCCGCCCCGCTCGC
>JALYGH010000085.1 GCA_030777205.1 Chloroflexota bacterium | reverse complement strand
TGGCGGCGCCCGGCCTACGACATGCCGGTCGTCGATCGGCAATGGCCCCGCGTCGGCTTCACCTACAGCCCGCGCCAGGCCGAGTACCTCGACCTCCCCTGGCGCGAGACGTTCGACGCGGCGCTCGCGCTCTCGCCCGCCGTGGTGCGCCTCGGCGCCTACTGGAGCGAGATCGAGGCGGCGCCCGACGCCTACGACTTCTCGCGCCTCGACTGGCTGCTCGACCGGGCCGCCGCGCGGGGCGTGCCGGTCGTCCTCACGGTCGGCATGAAGGCGCCCCGCTGGCCCGAGTACTACCTGCCGGCCTGGCTCGAGGAGCGGGTGACGCTGCCGGAGGGGGCCGAGGTATCCGAGAGCGCCGACGTCAGGGAGCAGGCGCTCGACTTCGTGACCCGGGTCGTCGAGCGCTACCGCGACCACCCGGCGGTGAGGTACTGGCAGGTGGAGAACGAGCCGCTCGCGCCGGTCGGGCCACACGACTGGCGGATCGGCGTCGAGTTCCTCCGTCGGGAAGTCGCCCTCGTCCGCGAGCTGGATCCCCTCGACCGCCCGATCGTCATCAACACCTACGTCCGCACGCACCCCTTCGCTGACCTCCCGCCGTGGAAGGAGGACGTGGCGGCGAAGGCCCGCGCCATCGTCGACCTCGCCGACATCATGGGGCTGGACGTCTACGTCGCGCGCGGATTCGCGGTGGCCGGGCTCGATGTCTATCTCGACTGGAGCTGGTGGCGCTGGGAGCGGGACGTCCTCGCCCTCCGCCAGCTCGCGCGCGACGCCGGCAAGCCGACGTGGATCACCGAGGCGCAGGCCGAGCCGTGGGAGCCGGGGCTGGTCGTGTACACCCGACCGCCGCCGGCCGCGAGCCTGACCCCGAGCACGGCGGCGTACACCGCGACGCGGCTTCAGGCGATCGGAGCGGAGACGATCCTGCTCTGGGGGGTCGAGCACTGGTACATGCGACTCGCCCGCTACGAGGACCCGCGCTGGTGGAGCGCGCTCGGGCCCTTCCCGTTCTTCACCCGCGCCGTCCCACACGCAACGGACGCGGTGGCCAAGCCCGGGCCGTGAGCCCCCGCCGGGTCGGAGCCCCACGAACCCGGTGGCCGCGCCGTTCTCCACCTAAATCCTCGGCTCGCTCTCGCTCGTGCCAGCGAGGGCGGGCCGTGCGATCAAGGTCCGGCGGTGACGGCGTATCCGAGCGAATGGCGCGCGGCTGGCTCAGTTGTGGATGTTCAGCGAGGTTCCGATCGAGGCCCACTCCCAGAACCACTTCGCGTCGTCGAGGTTCAGGCCGAGGCAGCCGTGGCTGCCGGGATAGCCAAAGGTGCCCTTCCACCAGTTGTAGTGCAGGCTGGCCCCGCCCCAGGTGAAGTACTGCGTGTACAGCACGTCCTCGAGGTAGTAGCCGTCCGGCGAGCTGCGCGGGATGCCGACCGTCGCGCTATCCATCGTCTCGTCCGCGACGCGGCGGACGATCTTGAAGGTACCGGTCGGCGTCTGGAACGCGGCGGTGCCGGGGATCGTCAGCGCCGAGTAGACGACCCGGTCGCCCTCGTACGCCGTGATCATCGCCGGGATCGTCAGGTCGACGTCGAGCCAACGCCCGCCGAGCATCCGGGGCGGTCGCCTTGGCAGGCGCACTCCCTCGCTGTGGACGAACTCACCCTCGCCGATGCGGTACCAGATGTCGCCGTCCTCGCCGCGAACGGACGCCTCGACGCGGACCGGCGTGTTGTTGCCCAGGGTGCGGAGGAGCGTCGACGGGGCGACCAGCGGGTGGCTGCGCACGTTGTACGACCCGACGATGCGGCCGGGCAGCCCAATCGTGTCGATGGCCCGCGGGGCGAACGCCGTCGCGGGCGGGTCGGCGGCCTGCCCCTCCCAGTAGCCGAGTCGGCTGCCCCGGAGCGCCCAATGCCGCCAGCCATCCGTGAAGATCGCCGTGTTGGTGCTCGGACGATAGTAGGCGAGGCCGGTCGACGTCCGCTGGTGGGTGTCGCCGCTCGCCGGGTCGGGATGCTCGCACTCCAGTGGCTCGCCCATCGGCGCGCCGACCCGGTCCTTGAGCGCCGCGAAACCGAGGACGAAGCGGGGCGTCTGGCCGGACGGACAGTGCGGCGCGGCCTGGGCGACCGCCACCGCCGGGGTGGGCAGGACGAGCGCAAGGGCGAGCAGCACGAGCATGACGTGTCGCATGGTGGTATACCCCCGCGGGCTGCCGCCGGATAGGCCGGCGACGATCGATTTCAGGCTGGGCATGTAGCCTTGTCCTGGATTGCTCGGGCCGGGATCGCCGTCCGAAGCTGGGCGGCCATCAGCACGCCCCGCGGCCGGAGGACACCAACGCGGCCGGGCGAGGCCTATCCTCACACCGGCACACTCCATGCCCGCACGTTTAGTAAGTATCGGGCAGGGCGACCGACCACGGCGTGAATATTCGCGGCGCCCGCCTGAACGGCGCCCGAACACGTCTGGGCGCACGCGGCGCCGAATCCAATGCCGCAGGACGGCGCCACTACCCGTCGGCCTGCCATGAACGCGCGCCCGGTGGGGTCACCCGTCCAGAAAGCGTTCGGACCAAGTGCCGTCGCGTCCGCCCTGACCGCTGCTGCCCCGACCACGCCCCGCCGCTCGCCGGCGTCCGGAACCACACGTCGTTTCGCCGTGCCTACTCGCGATGGGCACGAGGGCTGTTATGGCACGCCGCATGCTGCGCCCTTAGCCCGCACACGAAGAGTTGAGTCGGAGGCTGGCGCCTTTAGGTAGCTACCGAGGCCGCCCCCGCGGGCCGCGGTGAGGAGGACCGTTCGGCACCGCCCGCTCAGGTTCGTGCGGCAGATCGAGGGAGGTGATCGCCACCGCGTGTGACGAGCGACAGCGCTCGCGGGTGGGTGTGCGGCCGACCGGCAGGCCCGGGGTCGGCAGGGGCGCGCGGGATGACGGGCCGAAGCATCGATCTCTGGAGGAGCGCAATGGCGTGGATCCGTGGTGCAAGCATTGCCGTCGCCGGCGCCGTCGTGGCGGCGGGCTTGGCGGCGGCGACGTTCACCGACGTGGCGCAGGCACAGCGACAGCCGCAGGCCAGCCCGACACCCGTGGCCGGGCAGCAGCAACAGCAGCAGGGGCAGGGGCAGCAGGACCGCCAGGGGCAGCGGCGGCAGCAGCCGGGACAGCAGCAGGCCCAGGGCGCGGCCACCCTCGGCAACGTTGTGGACCAGTTGTTCGCCACGAGCGCGCTGCTGGAGGCGGTCACTGATCGCGGGCAGCTCCAGGAGTTGCTGCAGGCCCGCACCCAGGGCCCGAACCAGCAGGCCCGGATGGTCTTCCTCAACGGGCCTGTTGCCGAACTCAGTTCGGG
>JALYGH010000084.1 GCA_030777205.1 Chloroflexota bacterium | reverse complement strand
CAGCTTGACGTTGACGTTCGCGCGGGCGCAGCTCGCGACCAGCTCGAGGATGTCGCGCTGCTCCAAGCGGGGCGCCGCGATGATCAGCTCGCTGACCTGGCGACGGCCGATGAGCCGCGGCACGTCGGCGAGCGTGCCGAGGATCGGCGCCCCGGGCGACGGCGGGTCGAGCGGGGAGTCGTCGACGAAGCCGACGACCTGGTAGCCAAGCTCCGGAGCGTGGCGGATCTTCACGAGCACGATCCGCCCGGACTCGCCGGCCCCGACGATCAGCACGTTGACGGTGTCGATGCCGTGCGCGCGAGAGAGCCGCAGCCCGCCGTCGATGATGACCCGCGCAACCCAGACGGCCAGGATTACGATCGCCCACCAGGACACGTACACCAGCCGCGGCAGCTCGATGTCCCGGTACACCATGGCGATGGTGAACAGGCCGAGCACGAAGCCGAACGTCACGGCGAGGAACAGCGAGTAGAGCAAGTCGATCCGCGAATGGCCGCGGCGAGGAATGTACAGCCGGAAGAAGGCGAACACGCCCAGGAGGCACGCCGTCATGATGATGACGATCTCCTGGTACTGCTCGGGTGGCTGGATCTCGGCGGCGGTCCGCACCTCGACGCGGTAGCGCAACGCGTACGCCAGCCGATACGCCGTGTAGACCATCAGCAGGTCGGCGGCGATCAGCGAGACGACTTGGAGCAGCCGGAGGACGCGCCAGCGCTGGACGCCGCCGACCTCGGAGAGGGGCAGCGCGCGCGACACTCGCGGCCGGATGAGCGTATCAGTCACGGCGAAGAGGATGATGGAGGCTCACAACAGACCCGGTCGGGATGGTGGTGCCGCGGTGGCGAGACGCCCAAAGTCGGGGAATCGAGCCGCGAAGCCCCATCCATTCCGCGGGAGGATACTGCCGCCTCTCCCAAGTGAGCAAGGAAGGCGGCGTCACAGTGTCGATGCACGGGTATCTCACGATGGGTACCATTGCATAGTCGAGCTCCCGGTGGTCATCTCGCGCGGGGCGGCAGGCCGGCTCGGTGCCGGGCGCGCCACGCCAGCCCGGCCGGGTAGCCGAGCATCTTGGCCACGTCGCCAATCAGCCGGATCACCGGCACCCAGGCGATCGCGGCGGCCCGCTCGCGTGGCGGCAGCGTGCCGAGCGCGGGGAGCAGGCGGGCATAGGGTCGGCGCACGTACGCCCCGGCCGCGAGCAGGATCGGGCCGAGCAGCCAGGGCCGCCGGCGGGCCACGCGGAGCGCGAGTGGCAGCCCGAGGTAGGTGGCGTAGCGGATCGCATGGCGCCTCCGCCAGAGGTCAGCCTTTCCGTCGCCCCGCGCGTAGCGGTAGTACTGGACGAAGAACGCCCGCGGCGTTGGGCGGGGCCGGAACCGCACGACCGCCCCGGGGGCCCAGGCGAATCGGCAGCCGCTCGCCTTTAGCGCGAGGTCGAAGACGAGATCCTCGCAGTAATCCAGCCACTCCGGGTAGCCCCCGACACGTTCCCACGCGGCGCGGGCGAACGCCGCCGACCGGCTCGAGGGCAGGAACGCCGCCGGGCAAATCTCCGTCACGACCGGCAGCGTCGTCGCGCCGAGCGCCAGCTCGAACGTTGAGCGCGGGTCCGGCTCGAAGAAGCCGGCGACGACGTCCGGCGGATCGACGCCCGCGAACGGCGCCGTGATCCGCGCCAACCAGTCGCGGTGGAGCCGCACGCCGGCGTCCGTGACGGCCACCACCGGCGCCGCGCTCGCCCCGATCGCCGCGTTGCGGCCGGTGGAGATGTTGACGCCTGGCCGATCCAGCATCGTGAGTGGCAGGCCGCGCGCGCGCCAGCGCTCGAGCGCGTCGAGCGTCCCGTCGGTTGAGCCGCCGTCGGCGACGACGATCTCGGCCGGTTGCCGAGTCTGGGCGGCCAGCGAGGCGAGCAGCTCGTCGATGCTCGCCGCCTCGTTCAGGACGGTCAGGCACACCGCGACCGACCGTCCGGCCGCCTGCTCGCCTGCCGCCGCCCGCTCCGACATCACGCGCTCGCCGTCAGCTCGTAGAGGCGCAGCTCGACGCGACCGAAGAGCTGGCTCTCGGTGCGCCGACCCCGCGCCTCGAGCCAGCGCAGGATTACGTCGTCGGGATCGGCCTCGTTCGCCGCCCAGCGGACGAGCCAGACGCGGCGGTGGCGGGCAGCGAGCGCGTCGAGGCGGGCGAGCGTATCGGCGACATCGATCGGCCGCTGGGCCGGCAACGGGAACACGTCCGATTGCCCGCGAAAGTAGTAGCCGAAGATCTCCGCCTGGCCCGGCGCGGTCAGAATGATCGCGTCGCCGGGCTCCTCGGCGAGGGCGACGCGGCGAGCGAGGCCGCGGTAGTCGTCGCGGGCATAGGCCGGGTCGAAGTAGTACGCGGCCAGCGACCGCGTCGTCGGGACCAGCAGGGGTATGAGCATGGCGGCCGCGACCGCGCCGGTCAGGACGCCGCGGCTCGTCGTCGGGATACCCCGCCCGGCCAGCGCCCGGTTCGCCAGCCGCCCGAGCCAGACGGCGCCGGCCCCGATCAGGATCGCCCAGGCCGGCGCCACCAGCATCAGGAAGCGCGGCTCGTAGAGCGGGCGCGTCCGCGACAGGATGACGATGCCCAGGATTGGAATGAGCAGCCAGAGGACGAGGAGGAGGCGGGCGCCGGGGCGCGGCGCGAGACGGCCGCGTACGAGCTCGCGAAGCTGCCCCCCGTTGATTTGGCTAGCCTCGCGTGGCCGTGCCATCAGTCCCGCCCCGGCCAGCACGAGGAACGGCGCGAGCCCCGGGCGGAAGGCGAACCGGCTCGTCGCGAGGCCGATCGAGAGGACGTTCACCATATCGAGCGCGAGCGTCCAGACCGGCCGCGGCGTGCCAAGCCCAGGGTAGTAGCCGGTCTGACGGAGCGCGTGCGGCAGCCACGGCAGGTACAGTATCGCGGCCAGCCCGGTTGCCAGCAGCCAGCCCGTCAGCGCCGACCAGCGCCGCGTTGCGAGCACGCTCAGGCCGAAATGGGCTTGGTGAGCGGCCAGGACGAGCACCCCGTAGTAGTGCGTGTAGAGCAGGGCGGCGGCGAGCAGCCCGTAGGTCACGCCGAGTACCGCCCGGCGTCGATCGCGCCGCGCCCCGGTCAGCAGCTCGCGATGCAGCGCGACGTAGGCCCAGGTGGCCCCCGCGACGAGGAGCGACGCCAGCGCGTACATCCGCACTTCCTGGCCGTACTGGACGGCGAGCGGCGACAAGGCCAGCACGGCCGCTGCCACCAGCCCGACCGCCACGTCGTAGAGCCTCCGCCCGAGCCGCCAGGTGACCCAGACCGCCAGCACTCCGCAGACGACCGAGAAGCCGCGCAGGGCCAGCTCCCCGCGCCCGAACGGGCCGGCCCAGGCGGCCAGCAGCCAGTAGTAGAGCGGCGGGTGGATGTCGGCGGCGGCGGCGCGGGCGATCTCGGCCCAGTCGCGGGTCGTCATGAAGGCGCTGACGCCCTCGTCGTACCAGAGGCTCTGCCCGTCCAGCCGGTAGAGGCGCAGGCCCAGCGCGAGCAGCAGGACGAACCCGAGCGCGACGGCCGTCAGGCTCGGCGTCGCCCACTCGTCGACTCGAGCCGCGGTCTCGACCTCGTCAGCGGCCAGCGTCGCGGCCGGGGCGCCCCTTGCCGCGCTCATCGCCGGCTCGCCGTGTCGTCGCGGCGGGCGGCGTACTCGCGGAGCGCGGCGTAGACCGGGCGGGGCGTGAAGTCCGGGTCGACCATCCGGAAGAAGTGCCACGGCTGGGCGTCCCACGGCTCCGGGAGCTTGAAGAACCAGATCGCCATCACGCCCATCCACGGCCACTCGGTCCGAGCCCGCTCGAAGGCGCGGACCGTGTACTTCGCCTGGAGCGCCTCGCTGACCGCCCCGTACGGTGGCGGGACGGGGAAGTCGGCCGGCTGGGTGTTCCAGCCGATCTCGGTCGCCCAGATCGGGCGAGCGGCGTCGCCGTTGCGGACCATCAGCTCCCGCACAACCGTCGTCCGCGAGAAGTTGACGTCGCCACTGGTGAGGCGGCGGTCGTCCGGGCCGCTCCGCAGGCCGTACGCCTGGACGGCCAGCACGTCGAACGTCCCGCGCGCGCCGGCGTCGTACATCCGCTGCAGGAAGACCAGCTCGTTCAGCGCGCGGTCACTCTCCTCGATCGTCGGCGCCATCGCGGCGCTCAGGACGATCGCGTCCGGGTCGGCCTCCTTAATGCGCCGGTAGGCGATCCCGAGCAGGCGGGCGTACCCATCCGGACCGGGCGCGTCCTGGCCCCACTCGATCGCCAGGTTCGGCTCGTTCCAGACCTGGTACGCCTTGATCCGGCCGCGGTAGCGCCCGGCGAGCGCGTACATGAAGTCGCCATAGTCCTCGAACCGCTCCGGCGGCGCCTGGTGCCAACCGTGGACATCCGCACCGGGGCGCGCCCAGGCCGGCGAGGTATCGACCCGGGCGATCACGTCGATGCCGTACTCGCCCGCCAGGTCGACGACGTTGTCGTAGTTCGCCCAGGCGTCGACGTCCCACTTGTGATCCCAGAAGTCGCCCTTGGCGTCGCGCTCGATCTCCTTCCAGGGGAACTGCTGGCGGATCCAGCCGACGCCGGCCGCGCGGAGCATCTCCAGGCTGCGCCGCCGATCGGCGTGGCTGACCTCCTGGTCGAGGAAGACGTTGACGCCGATCGGGTTCGCCACGCTCGGGCTGACCGCGACGTCGTCGGCCGTCTCAGGGCGGCGCGCCGTCGCCCACGAGTACAGCGCGACGATCTGATGCTTCGTCTCGAGATCGAGCCAATCCCAGGGCGCTGGCCGGAACAGGGCCGCCAGCACGAGCCCGAGCACGACCGCCGCGAGCAGCGGGCGGCCGATGGTGGCACGGCGATTCCCGCGGCGCCGGACAGGGGCCGGGCGGATCACGCGGCCCCGCCGGCGACGTCGTGGTAGACGGCAAGCAGCTTCGGCGCCACGGCCCGCCAATCGTAGCGCTCGCGGACGAGCCGTGCGGCGTTCTCGGCAATCCGCTCGCGGAGGTTCCGGTCTTCCAGCAGCCGGACGAGCGCGTCGGCGAAGGCGGGCGGCGTGTCGGCGGCGAGGTAGTGCGTGCCCGGCTCGGCGTCGATCCCTTCCATCCCCATCCGCGTCGAGACGATCGGCAGGCCGGCCGCCATCGCCTCGAGGGCCTTGAAGCGAACCCCGCCGCCCCCGCGCATCGGCAGCGCGTAGGCCGTCGCGCGCGCCCAGTACCGCTCGAGGCTCTCGACCGCGCCGGTCACGGCGATCCGCGGGTCGTGCTGGCCGCGCGCGACCACGTCCGCCGCCGGATCGCGGCCGACGACGAAGACCCGGGCCTCCGGCTGCCGCGCGTGTACGAGTGGCGCGATCTCGTCGAGCAGCCAGTGCACGGCGTCGGCGTTCGGTCGGTAGTCGAGGGTGCCGGCGAACAGGATGCCCGGCCGGGCCGGCCAGCCCGCGCGCCGTGGGTACGCCGCCACGTCGATCGCGTTCGGCACGATCGCGTAGCGCCCGCTCGGCTCCAATGCCCGCAGCGCGCCCGCGTCCTCCTCGGAGACCGTCACGACGCGGTCGGCGCGGCGGCAGGCGGCCCGCTCGAAGCGGGTCAGCCGCTCGGCCTGGACGTATGAATATGCCGCCAGCGGCCAGCGCAACGGCCGGGCGCGGTCGACGACGTACGCCCGCCGCTGGAGCAGGTGCTCGACGTTGTGGTCGCTGAAGATCTTGCGCGCTCCGTCGGCCAGCGGCAGGTAGCGCGCCATCTCGATGCCCTCGGCCTCGACGATGTCGTACCGCTCCTCGCGCATGAGGTCTCGCAGCACGCTGGCGAAGCCCGGCGACCAGCGCCGCAGCGCCATGTCCGGCCAGCCGGTCCGCAGCACGCCGTCGAGGCGCCGCGCGAGCGGGTGCGGCGGGCTCGGGCGCAGCTCGAC
>JALYGH010000083.1 GCA_030777205.1 Chloroflexota bacterium | reverse complement strand
GCCCGCTGCAAGCAGTACCGCAGCCTGGCCACCCGCTACGACAAGCGGGCGGCCAGCTACCGCGCCCTCTGGGTGATTGCGATGATTCTCCTCTGGCTCAAGGACACCCATTGAAGACAGGCCCTAGTTCCACTTATGTCAAACCCACACGGTGGAAGCAGCGACGGCGCCAAGCGCTCACGAGGCGACGGCGGGGTCGCGCGCGAGAATCCTGCGCGGGATGTCGATCAGCATTGCGTTCAGGGCCGCCTCGGAGATCCCGGCCGCGACGAAGCGCGGCAACAGGTTCGTCAGGAGATGGCCGTAGCCATGGCCGCCATATGCGGTCAGCGCGTGCCGAAAGCAGATGTCCTGGGCCAGGACGAGCCGCTCGGCCAGCCCCTCCGCCACGAGCCGCGCCAGGAGAGCGATCCGCTCGGCGTCGCACGGCATCGTGAAGCCTCGCGACTCGTAATGGCAGTCGTTTCCCCAGGTGTCCAGGGCCAGGACGTAGCCGCGGTCGGCCAGGACCGCGAAGTCGCCGGGCGCGTCGCGGAGCCGCTCGTCGAGGTGGCTGATGACGACGCGGCCGGGGGTGGCCCCCTCGGCCTCGAGGATGGAGAGCCACTCGCCGATCCGAGCGGCGCTGCGATGCTGGGGAGCCGGGTGGACGATCATGGCGGCTCCGGTGCGGCGCTGCGCGCGGGCCGCGGCCCGCAGCACCAGGCGCTCGGCCGGTGCGAGCGGCTCCGACGTCCCGATCTCGCCGATGACACCCGCGCGGATGTCGGTGCCGTCGATCCCGATCGTCAGGTCGCCGACCATCTCGTCCTCGACGTCCTGGACCGGACGGTCGGCGAGCCCGGGCGGGTGCGAGGCGGCGATGTAGTAGCCGGTGCCGGCGACGATGTTGAGGCCGGATCGCTCCGCGATGGTGCGCAGGCCGCGCGCGTCGCGGTTCAGCCCGTTGCTCGACACCTCGACGACCGTGCCGCCGCCGGCTGCCTTGAAACGGGTCAGCTCCGTCGCCGCCAGCTCGGGATCGCCCTGGACCAGGTTGGCCCGGTTCCCCATTGGGTGCTGACGGACCCACCAGAGGTTGTCGAGCGACAGCGGCGCCTCGGCGATGCTCTGATCGGGTAGCTCAGGTGGCGGGCTCCAGTACGCCTCCAGGCTGAACAGCAGGTGCTCGTGCATCAGCGTCGGGCCGAGCGCGTCGGCCGCGACCGGACCGAGGACGGTCGTGACGTGTGCATCGGACGGATTCATGCGTCGCCTCCCGCGCGTGGGCACGCGCGACCGTTGCTATACTGCCCGAGCGCACCGAAGGCAAGCACCGGGGCAGGGTGGGTTCGACGATGGTCGTCGCGACGCGCGGCACGACGGTGGGCATTCCGTGGGCGGCCTACTTCGGCGACACGACCATGGAGCTGACGTTTCCGGCGGACTGGCAGGTCAAGGTCTACCCGTCTCGCGACGGCGAGGACATCGGCGAGGCCGGGATCGCCGCCGCGTTCGCCTCGCCGATCGGCTCGGGCCGCATTGTCGACATCGCGCGCGGCAAGCGGACGGCGGTCATCGTCGTTGACGACCTCAGCCGACCCACGCCGGCCGAGCGGCTCGTCCCGCGCATCCTGGCCGAGCTCGAAGCGGGCGGCATCACCCGCGACCGGGTGACGATCATCTGCGGCGTCGCCAACCATCGCCAGATGCAGCGCGAGGACTTCGTCAAGAAGCTCGGCGAGGAGGTAGTCCGCATGGTCCGCGTGATCAACCACTTCTCCTGGGACCGCTGCGAGTACGTCGGGACGACGACCCATGGCACCCCGATCTCGCTGAACAAGGACTTCCTGGCCGGCGACGTGAAGATCCTCGTCGGCGGGCTGTTCCCGCACGGCACGCCGGGCTTCGGCGGGGGCGCCAAGCTGGTCGTGCCCGGCGTGGCCAGCATCGAGACCTGCCACGCGATGCATGGCCCGGGTGGCCCGGCCACCGGCTTCGCGGTCGAGGCCAGCGCGGCCCGGCTGGACATGGAAGAGGCGGCCCGGATGGCCGGCGTCGACGTGATCGTCAACAGCATCCCGACCAGCCGGCGCGGGATCGCCGGCCTCGTCGTCGGGGACGTCGTCGAGGCGCACCGGGCCGGAGTGCGGATGGCCCGCCAGGTGTTCGCCACAAAGATCCCGCGCGAGCCGGCCGACATCGGCGTGTTCTCGGCCTACCCGAAGGACTCCGAGTACCTCCAGGTCGGGATGGCGTTCAACCTGTGGCGCTCGGCGCCGCGCCCGCTCGTGGCGGACAGCGGCTCGATCGTCGTCTGCACTGCCGCCAGCGAGGGGGCCGGCTTCCACTCGCTGATCGGCCCCGGCCGCAAGATCGAGGCGTCGGGCGGCTTCCCGGCCTCGCTGTTCGCCCCGCGCGAGGTGGTGGTCTTCTCGACCGGCGTGTCGGCATGGGACCTGACGCCGGCCGCCCGCGACGGGCTGACGGTTGCGCAGGACTGGGAGGCGGTGATCGGCCGGCTCCGCGAGCGCCACGGCGCGGGCGCCCGGGTGGCCGTGTTCCCCTGGTCGGCGATCCAGCTCGCCGACGGCGACGCGGACGAGTAGCCAGGGAGCCAGGGGCAAGCATCACGGCGCAAGGCGCGGCGACGCCCGCCGAGCGTCGAGCATGCACGGAGCCCCCAACCGCGCGGTCGGGGGCTCCGTGCGTCAGCCCCGGGCGCGGTGCCGGCACTCGCGGCGCGACGGTCGTCGGCGGGCTCGGCTTGGCGGCCGCTACTGAGACGTGGATTCATTTCTCGGCCGGCGCGGACCGCCGTGCCGTCATCCACGGCTGGCATCGGCCGCCCGCGGGTGGCCGGCCATCCCGCGCCACTAGTACCGTGAGGCGCAAGAGCGCCCGTAGATGGGATGAGGTCGGGTAGGATGCACCATCTTCCTTGGGTAGGTGGAGATCGTCATGCCCGGACCGAAGCCTCCGGAGATCGTGCTGAGCGGGGAC
>JALYGH010000082.1 GCA_030777205.1 Chloroflexota bacterium | reverse complement strand
CGCCGCTTGCTACTCTTGTCGCGTTGGAGAGGGAGTAGCTCCTCAGCGTCGAGGTGCCACGGGTCGTCAGGACGAGCGCCGCTCCGGTCCGTGGCCGGTGCCCAGTTGGGTGCCGCGTGCGAGACTTTCCGCGCGATAGTCCGCTGCGGGAATTTTTGCGCCATGACGCGTCGATGCACTTCCCCGCGGCACCCCGAGAGGTGACCCCGCATGGCCCGTGAGAACGCAGGTGACCCGACAGGCCAGCCCGTCCACCCGGGGGCAACCCCGCGTGACCTCCTCTTCATCGCGCTGGCATTTGCCGCCGCCGTCCCCTGGCTGGTGCTCCGTTTCCAGGGGGCTCATCCCCCTCCCGCTTTGACGGCCGCCCTGACCGGCCTGGCGATCCTCGGGGCGGCGTTCATGCTGTCCTGGGCCGCCGAGGCGTTCCAGAAGGACGTCTCCCAGGCGCTCGCCCTGGCGCTGCTGGCCCTGATCGCCGTGCTGCCCGAGTACGCGGTCGACATGGTGTTCGCCTGGAAGGCGGCCGAGGATCCCACGCAGGCCGGCTACGCCGTCGCAAACATGACCGGCGCGAACCGCCTGCTGATCGGCGTCGGCTGGAGCGCGATCGTCCTGGTGGCCTGGCTGCGCTTCAGGGCCCGAGAAGTGACGATGGAGCGGAGCCAGGCGATCGAGATCTCCGTCCTGCTCGTCGCGACGCTCTACGCGTTCACGATCCCCTTCAAGGACGGCCTCTCGCTCGTCGACACGGGGGTCTTCGTCGCCTTGTTCGCGGTCTACGCCTGGGCCGCCGCCAAGGCGCCGTCGCACGAGCCGGAGCTGGTCGGGCCGGCCCACGCCATCGGCGAGCTCCCACCCGGGCGCCGCCGCCTCGCGACGGTCGGCCTGTTCCTCTTCGCTGCGATCGCGATCTTCCTGTCGGCCGAGCCCTTCGCCGAGGGGCTGGTCGAAACGGGCCTGACCTTCGGCATCGACGAGTTCCTCCTCGTCCAGTGGCTGGCGCCGCTCGCGTCGGAAGCCCCGGAGTTCCTGGTCGCGATCCTCTTCGCGTGGCGGGGTGACGCGGCGGCCGGCATGCGGACGATGGTCTCCTCGAAGGTGAACCAGTGGACGCTGCTGGTGGGCACCCTGCCGCTCGTGTACAGCATCGCGCTCGGTCGGCCGGGCGCGCTCCCGCTCGACCACCGCCAGGTCGAGGAGCTGTTCCTGACGAGCGCCCAGTCGCTCTTCGCGGTGGTGTTGATCGTCACCCTCTCGCTCACCATCCGCGGCGGGCTCGCACTGTTCGTCCTGTTCGCGGCCCAGCTCTTCATTACCTGGGAGCCGGCCCGGTGGGCATTCGCGTTCGCCTACGTCATCCTGGCGCTCGCGATCCTCGCCTTTGATGCGTCCCGGCGCGCGGCCATCTTCCGCCTGCCGCGCGAGGCCCGAGCGTCGCTGCAGGGAGATCCCGAGACCGAGCACCTGGTGCATCGAGCGGACCCATCGGCGAACCCGGCCCGTCCCGATTGAGGCGACGGCTAGCTCGGCCCACCGAATGGGCGGCCCGCCCTGCGCGGCTGTAGTCGCCGCGCAGGGCGGAGCGACGGCACCGATCATCCGCGCGATCAGCTCATCACGAGCCCGCCGTCGACCGTGATCGCCTGGCCGGTGATGTAGCCGCCGTCCGGACCGGCCAGGAAGAGGAACAGGCCGGCCACGTCCTCCGGCGTCTCCGGCCGGCCGAGCGGGATCGGCGCGATCCGCTGCCGCCAGACTTCACCCTTCTGCCGTCCCTCGAGCTCGCCCCACTCGGCGTCGATCTGCTCCCACATGTTCGTCTCGACCGCGCCGGGGCAGACCGCGTTGACGGTGATATCCGGCGCCAGGGCCAGGGCGGCCGAGTGGGTGATCGAGATCACCGCCGCCTTGCTCGCCGCGTACGGCCCGAACATCGGCCGGCCACCGGGACGGCCGGCAATCGAGGCGGTGTTGATGATCCGGCCGCGCAGCCCGTCCGGTCCGGGCGACTGCTCCTTCATCTGCCGAGCGACCGCCTGGAGCACGAAGAACGCGGCTTTGGCGTTCACGCCCATGACGAAGTCCCAGTGCTCCTCGGTTACGTCGAGCAGGCGCTCGACCCGCACCACGCCGGCGTTGTTCGCCAGGACGTCGATCCGCCCCAACTCGGCGACGGTCCGCCGCACCATCTCCCGAATGTCCGCGGCCACCGTGACGTCGGCGCGGATCGGCAGCCCCCGGACGCCGAGCGCCGACACCTCGTCAGCCACGGCCCGCGCGTTGCCGTCGTCCAGGTCGACGACCGCGACGTGCGCGCCCACGCGCGCATATCGCAGTCCGACCGCCCGCCCGATGCCCCGCCCGCCGCCGGTGACCAGGGCGACCTTGCCCTCGAGCACTCCCATCATCCGCCTCCGACGCTGGTTACACGAGTGTGGCACCGTCGCCGATACCCCGTCAACGAGCGCCCCGCCGCCCTCGTCACCCGGCGCCTGCTCGGGTGCCATCTTTCGGACTCGTTCCGGCACGAATCGTGCAACCGACGGACAATCGGGCCGAGCGACTACTCACTTACCCGCGGGTGCCGTACCCAAGGTAAGTGGTCGCCGGGCCCACACTCGAGCGTACGCGACGAATGACGTCCCGCGTACGCGCTTGTCCTTGGGGCAAGCAAGAAAGGAGCAGTATGGTGCAGCGGCAAGTTCTGTCTCTCGTGCTGAGTGTGGGGCTCGCGATCGGCGCGACGACCCCGGTGTTCGCGCAGGCGGGCGGTGAAGGCTCCTTCCAGCCGGCCCCGCCCGCGAGCCCCGGCACGACCCCAAGCCGAAGCAGCCCGCCGGAGGGTCAGCAGGGCAGCGACCAGATCCGTGGACCCGGGCAGACGCCTCCGCCACTCCCAATCCCGAACTGCGACGTGAACCCGGCCAACACGGCCGATCCCGCCGCCGTGATGATGGCGCGGCAGCATCTCGCCGAGTTCTTCGCCATGACCAACCGCATGTGGAGCGTGGAAGGCTACTCCAGCGCCGAGGCCATGCGAACGACGCTCGGCAATGCGCAGTCCGATTGGTACGACCAAACGGTGGCGCTAGCGTGCGGGCGCCTCCAGGGTGGCTACAGGGGCATGAACTGGAGGCGCGGCATGGGATGGGGCCACTGGTAGGCTCGCGCGGTCAAGAGGCTACCGTGCTCGCGAGGCGCTAGCCGGCTGGAGCACGAGCCGGCAGGGCCCAGCTGTAAAGGGGGCGCGAAGGGAAGCCTTCGCGCCCCCTTTGTGTGTTCCGGCACACGGCCGAGCGGTCGGCACGGCCCCAAGGGCGAGCCGCGACCAGGCGACGCTCAATCCACCCGCTCGGATGCCACCTCCGCCTCATCGCCGTCGCGCCGTCCGGGGCTCAGGCGCAGGCGAGAGATCCGGACCCCTTCGACCGCCTCGACGTCCAGCCGGTGGCCGTCTACCTCGACCGAGTCGCCGGCCCGGGCCAGCCGCCCCAGCTTCTCGACGACCAAGCCACCCACCGTATCGACTTCTTGCTCGCCGTCCAGGCGGACGTTGAACAACTCGGCGAACTCATCGAGGCGGAGTGTCGGCGCGATCAGCGCCGTGCCGTCAGGCTGGGGCTCGACGCTCGGGGTCTGCTCGTGGAACTCGTCCGGCACGTCGCCGACGATCTCTTCGACGACGTCGTCGATCGTCACCAGGCCGGCCGTGCCGCCGTACTCGTCGATCACGACGGCCATCGTGGTGTGGGCGCGGCGGAACTCGCTGAGCAGTCGCCCGGCCGACATCGTCTCCGGCACGAACAGCGCCGGCCGGATGATCGCCCGGACGTTGAACGCGCGGGAGTCGCGGCGGGCGGCCTTCAGGGCATCCTTCACGTGGACCATGCCGACCACGTTGTCGAGCGTCGTCTCGTAGATCGGGAAGCGCGAGTGCGGGCTCTGCTCGGCCAGGTCGAGCAGCTCGTCGAGGCTGACATCGACCGGTACCGCGACGATGTCCCGCCGCTGGGACATGATCTGGTAGACCGCGAGCTCGGCGAAGTCGAACACGTTGGTCAGCAGATCGCGCTCGGTATCCTCGAGGGCGCCGGCGCGATGGCTGGTCTGGATCATCAGCTCCAGCTCGTCGGACGTCACCGCCGCCTCGTGCGCGTTCTGGGGCCGGATGCCGAGCGCCCGCAGTGCCAGATCGGTCGTCCAGGTGAACAGGGCGATGAACGGCCGGAAGATGCGAAAGAACCACTCGGTCGGCCCGACCGTGACGAGCGCCGTCCGCTCGGCGTGCTGGAGGGCCACCATCTTCGGGACCTGCTCGCCGAGCACGATGTGCAGCATCGTGACGAGCGAGAACGAGACGGCCAGTGAGAAGGTGTGGAGCAGCGGTCCGTGCAGGGGCTCCGGGAGCTGCTGGAACAGCGGGTCGACCAGCGCGGCGACCGTCGCCTCGCCGATCCAGCCGAGCGCGAGCGAGGCCATCGTAATGCCGAGCTGCGCGGCCGAGATGAATCGGTTCGGGTCGTCCTTGGCGCGCAGGAGCATCTTGCCGAGCGGGTGGCCGTCCGCGACCATCTGCTCGATCCGGCTGCGCCGCAGGCTGACCAGCGCGAACTCCGCCGCCACGAAGAATGCGTTCAGAAAGACGAGCACCGCGACGGCAGAGAGGCGGATCAGGACGTCTACCGGGCTCGTAGGATCCTCCGGCATTCAGCCCGCAACCGGGGGCGAAACGTCCATGCCTGGCGGGCACGTCGGCCGCGCGTAGCATGACTCGAATCCCCCGCGGCGGGCATAGGCATGGCGACGATCGTGTCGATGACTCTATCCTGGCGAAAGCGTAGCACGTTCGGTTCCACCCGGCGCTGCCCGTCACCGCGTCACCCTCGCGGTCCCGGGCGGTCGAGTGGTCGGCTCCTTCTTCGCCGGTGTAGAGTCGGCAGCGATCGTTCGTGCCGGGATCGAACGACGACGAGGCCCGCTGACGAGGGGGATGGCCATGATCGACCGTGAGGCGGCGCTCGAGTATCACCGCCAGGGACGTCCGGGGAAGCTCCAGGTCGTCCCCACCAAGCCGACACTCACCCAGCGCGACCTCTCGCTGGCGTACACGCCCGGCGTGGCCCAGGCTGTGCTCGAGATCGCCGACACCCCGGACGCCGCCTTCGAATACACCGCCCGCGGCAACCTCGTCGCGGTCATCACCAACGGGTCGGCGATCCTCGGGCTCGGCAACCGCGGCCCGCTCGCGGCCAAGCCGGTGATGGAGGGCAAGGCGCTCCTGTTCAAGCGCTTCGCCGACATCGACGTCTTCGACCTGGAAGTGAACGCCACGACGGCCGAAGAGATGATCGCCGTCGTCCGTGCGCTCGCCCCGACTTTCGGCGGGATCAACCTCGAGGACATCAAGGCCCCGGAGTGCTTCGAGATCGAGCAGCGCCTGCAGGCCGAGCTGGACATCCCGGTCTTCCACGACGACCAGCACGGCACGGCGATCATCACCGGTGCGGCCCTGCTGAACGGCCTCGAGGTGGTCGGCAAGCGGCTCGAGGAGGCTCGGGTCGTCATCAGTGGCGCCGGGGCAGCCGGCGTCGCCAGCGCCGAGTTCTACCTCGACCTCGGCATCCGACCGGAGAACCTGATTCTCTGCGACTCGCAGGGCGTCATCTACGCCGGGCGCACCCGGGGCATGAACTCGCAGAAGGCCCGCTTCGCGGTCGAGACGGACGCTCGCACCCAAGAAGAGGCGATGCGCGGCGCCGACGTCTTCCTGGGCCTGTCGATCGCGAACAGCGTCACGCCCGAGATGTTGCGCGGGATGGCCGAGCGCCCGATCCTGATGCTGCTGTCGAACCCGGACCCGGAGATCCGCTACGAGCTGGCCCTCGAGACGCGCCCCGACGCGATCGTCGCGACCGGCCGCTCGGACTACCCGAACCAGGTCAATAACTCGATGGGCTTCCCGTACATCTTCCGGGGCGCCCTCGACGTCCGCGCCCGCTCGATCAACCAGGCGATGAAGCTGGCCGCCGCGCACGCCCTGGCCGGCCTCGCGAAAGAGGACGTGCCGGACACCGTCCTGACGGCCTACGGGCTCGAGTCGCTCCGCTTCGGGCCGCTCTACTTCATCCCGAAGCAGTTCGACGTGCGGGCGCTCAGCCGCCTCGCGCCGGCCGTGGCCGAGGCGGCGATGGAGAGCGGCGTCGCCCGCGTCCGGATCGACCTCGACGAGTACCGCGACCGGCTCGAGGCGCGGATCGGGCGCGGCTGGCAGGTCGTGAACCGGATCACCCAGCGAGCCAAGGCGGCCCCCAAGCGGATCGTCTTCGCCGAAGGCGAGGAGCCGAAGATCCTCCGCGCCGCCGCCCAGGTCGCCGAGGAGGGGATCGGCCGGCCGATCCTCCTCGGGCGGCCGGACGTCGTCGCCGAGCGAGTCGCCCAGCTCGGCCTGCGCGCGATACCGGAAGTCATCGACCCGACCCGCTCGGACCGCGTGGCAGCGTACGCCCGGGCCCTGACCGAGAAGCGCGCCCGCAAGGGGATGACGCTCCACCGCGCGAGCGGGCGGATGATCACTCCGAACTACTACGGCCTGGCGATGGTCGAGGCGGGTGACGCGGATGCCTTCATCTCCGGCCTGACGTACGACTACGCCTCGGTCATCCGGCCGGCACTGGAGGTCGTCGGGCTGCGCGCGGGCGTGCGGCGGGCCTGCGGCGTCTACGTCCTGCTGGCCCAGGAGGCCGGCACGGGCGGGCTGGAGACGCGGCCCTACTTCCTGACCGATGCGACGGTCAACATCGACCCGTCGGCCGAGGATTTGGCCGAGGCGGCGATCCAGGTCGCCGAGCTGGCTCGCGAATTGGTCGTCGAGCCGCGGATCGCGATGCTCTCGTTCTCGAACTTCGGCGGCGTCCGGCACCCGCTGGCCGAGAAGGCCCGCCGCGCGGCGGAGATCGTCCACGAGCGGCGGCCGGACCTGGCCGTCGATGGGGAGATGCAGGCGGACACGGCCGTCGTCGCCGAGATCGTCGAGCAGCGCTACCCATTCAGCCGCGTCAAGGAGGCGAACGTGCTGGTCTTCCCCAGCCTGGAGGCGGCGAACATCGCCTACAAGCTGCTGGAGCGGCTGGGTGGCGCCGAAGTGATCGGCCCGGTCCTGCTCGGGATGGGCAAGGCGGTCCACGTGCTCCAGGCGGGGGATGACGTGAAGCACATCGTCCGGATGGCGGCGATGGCCGTCATGGACGCCCAGCTCCGCGACGGCACCGGCGCGTCTCGCGACGTGCGCGAGTTCCTGAGCAGCGGGCTGACGACCCGTTGAGCCCCTGCTCGGGTGGCCCCTTGCTCCCCGATGTTGGATGCCTCCCGGGCCGCCACGACGCGGCGGCCTCGCCCCCAGTAGGCCAGATCCATAGACTTGGGCGCGGCTCGGCCACGGGCCGCTCGCGCCGCACCGATCCCAGGAGGTCACCGATGCCGCTGGTCACGATTCACATGTACGAAGGCCGAACCGTCGAGCAAAAGCGCGAGCTGGTGGCGGCGATCACCGACGCCGTCGTGCGCATCGCCAAGACGACACCCGAGGCCACCGACGTCGTCATCCTCGACGTGCCCCGCCACAACTGGTCCAGGGCCGGCAAGCTAGCGTCGGATCAGTAGGCGCCATCCGGTCGGGCGCCCGCCGTGGCCTCGTCGGAGCTGGAGCTCCCCCAGCGGGGACGCTTCCGACCCGTCGGGCACTTCACCCGATTTGTGCCCGGGGTCCGGCCGACGCTCCCACTCACAGCGAAGGACCGCGCCGAGCGAGCCACTCGCCCGGCGCGGTCCTTTCCTG
>JALYGH010000081.1 GCA_030777205.1 Chloroflexota bacterium | reverse complement strand
CTCCCAGAACGGCAGGGCGCCGATGACGAGCAGGAACGACGGTAAGAAGATCGCGACGAGCGCCAGCGCGGCGCCGGCCAAGCCGGCCGGCGATGTCGCCCGCGCCGCGCCGAGGTACGCTGCGAAGGTGAACAGCGGACCGGGCACCGCCTGGGCCGCGCCGTAGCCGGCCACGAACTGCGACTCCGTCACCCAGCCGGTCGGGACGACCTCAGCCTGGAGGAGCGGCAGGACGACGTGGCCGCCGCCGAACACGAGCGCCCCGACGCGGTAGAAGCTGTCGACGACGGCCAGCCACTCGCTCGAGGCGGCGACCCGCATCAGCGGCAGCCCGACGAGCAGTCCGAAGAAGACGGCCCCGCACGCGAGGGCGAGCGAGCGGCTCACCGGCGCGGCGTGCGGCGGGGGCGGCGCGCCGACCGGGGCGCGGAGCAGTCGCCAGCCGATCAGGCCTCCGATCCCGATGATGACCACCTGCCCGAGCGCCACCGGCAGGACCAGCGCCGGCAGGGCCAGCATCGCCAGCGCCGCGCCGATCGCCAGCGTCGCCCGCTCGCGGTCCGGGCAGAGCGAGCGCGCCATCCCCCAGACCGCCTGGGCAACGACGGCCACCGCGACGACCTTCAGCCCGTGCAGGACGCCCTCGGCGGTGCCGCCGGACGTCACGACGCCGAGCGCGAACAGCGCCATCAGGATGGCCGACGGGAGTGTGAAGCCGACCCAGGCCGCCAGCCCGCCCGGCAGCCCGGCCCGCAGGATGCCCAGCCCGATCCCGACCTGGCTGCTGGCCGGCCCCGGCAGGAACTGGCAGAGCGCGACGAGGTCGGCGTAGGTCGCCTCGTCGACCCAGCGCCGCCGAGCGACGACCTCGTCGCGGAAATAGCCGAGGTGCGCGATCGGCCGGCCGAACGAGGTCAGGCCGAGCCGGCCGAACACCCGGAGCACCTCCCACGGCGACCCGGCCGGGCGATCGAGCGGCGCCGACCGCGACTCGGGCGACGCGCTGACGTCCATCAAGCCTCCGGTGCACGGGTGTCGCGGGGTGCACGCGCACCGGCCCGGGCTACCGGCTCGCCACGCGCGGCGTCCCATTGTGGACCACCGCCAGGGCCGGCTGCGACCTACCCCCCGTTGGGAGGGCCGGACGGGACGGTCCGTGCGCCTCGCGTCACGTCGACGTCCCGGGCCGGGGCCGTTCATCCGGTTGGCGTTGCCCCGCCGGGCGCTGTCCCCCGTTGGGTTGCAGCCGCGCGTCCGGCTGCGTCCTCGGCTCGTGCAGCCGTCGCGGCCGCGGTCCTGCCCGCGGTTGCGGCTCCACGGGCGGCAGCGCCGCCACTGGCGGCCTCGACTCCCATTCGGGCCGTGCCTCGTCGTAGTATTCGAGTCGCCGACGACCGACGATCGCCTGGGCCTCGGTGACCGAGACCCCGTAGCGGCGCAACGTGTGGCGCACGAACTCGAGCCCGGCCTCCAGCTCCGGGCGGACCACCTCGTCAGCCCCGGCCTGCCGAAGGCGGCGCGGGCCCGCGCCGCTGGGGGAGCGCGCGACGATGTCCAGGCTCCGGTTCAGCCGGCGCGCCTCGCGCACCACGCGGTCGGCCGTCGGCAGGTCCGGCACGGTGACCGCCAGCACCCGCGCGCGCGCGATGCCCGCCCGTTCCAGCACGTGCGGATTGGCCGCGTCGCCGAAGAGCACCTTGACGCCCCGGACGCGCAGGGCTTCGACGACCGGCGGCGCGTACTCGATCACGACGTAGTCGAAACCGCGCCGGTCGAGCGCCGCCGCGACTTCCTGCCCGACCCGCCCGAAGCCGCAGATCACGGTGTGGTGGGCGAGCCCAGGCCCCGGCGCCGCCTCGGCGGCCGATTGAGGATCGTGGAAGTGGCGCCCGAGCAGCGGCGCCCGGGTCAGGATCCCGAACAGCGCCGGCTCGAGCTGGAGGAGGAGCGGGGTCGCCAGGATTGTCACCAGCGCACCGGCGAGCGTCAAGTTGTAGAGGTACTCATCGATCAGTCCCTGCGAGCGGCCGAGCTCGGCCAGGACGAACGAGAACTCGCCGATTTGGGCGAGGGTCAGCCCGACGAGCAGGGCCAGCCGTCCGGCGTAGCCGAACATGCGCACCGCCGCGACGATCAGCACGATCTTGCCGACGACCACCACGCCGACGACCAGCGCGACCGGGCCGAGGTTGCGGAGCACGAAGTACGGGTCCAGGAGCATCCCGACCGACACGAAGAACAGCGTCGCGAACAAGTCGCGCACCGGCTGGATCTCGCCGACCGCCTGGTGGCTCAGCTCCGACTCGGAGACGACGATGCCGGCCAGGAAGGCCCCGAACGCGAGCGACAGGCCGAAAAGCTGCGTCCCGAGCGCCGTTCCGAGGGCGAGCACGACGACCGCGAGGAGGAACAGCTCCCGCGAACCGGTCCACGCGACCCAGCGCAACAGCCACGGCACGACGCGCGCCCCGACGAAGAACGTCGCAATGAGCAAGCCGGCCGCCATGGCGGTGGCCCAGGCCAGGTCAGCGGCCAGCCGCTCGGTCGGGCGGGCGAGGGCGGGGAGGATGACCATCATTGGCACGAGGCTCAGATCCTGGACCAGCGCGTAGCCCACCGCGACGCGACCGTGGAGGCTGGCCAGCTCTCCGCGCCCGACCAGCAGCCTGATCGCGACGACGGTCGAGGAGAGTGCGGTCAGCGAGCCGAAAAAGAGCGACGGCCCGGGGCCGAGCCCGAGCAACGGCCCGACGGCCGCACCGAGCGCGATGCTCCCGAGGATCTGGATCACGCCGCCGACGGTCGCTACCCGACCGACCCGGCGCAAGTCGGCGATGGACAGCTCGGCGCCGATGGCGAACATGAGCAGGGCGACCCCGCCCTCGGCAAGCACGTGAATATTGGCGTAGTTGCCGATCGGGCCCGGGGTGAACGGCCCGATGAAGACCCCGCCCACCAAGTAGCCGAGGATGACCGGCTGGCCGAGCCGCACGGCGACGAGGCCGCCGAGCAGCCCGGCGCCGATTGCCAGGACCAGGTCGACGAGGAGGGTCAGCTCAGCCATCATGCCCCACAGGCAGCCCGTCGTCCGCCGGCGGGGCGGGCGGATCACCCGCCGCGGTCCGCCTCCACACTCATGCCGTCTCTCCACCCGGGCGCACGGTGCTCACGCCGGTATCGTACTCGCCCCGGCACCGCCCTCACGCCAGCACCTCGCGCCGGTCCTCCAGCTCGGCCAGCGCCCGCGCCCGCCAGTCGTCCAGATCCCCGCGCTTCAGCGCCTCGAGGATCTCGCGGAACGCCCGAGCCGTCTCGAACCTCGGCAGGATCACGTAGTCGGCGCCCGCCTCGTACATCTCACGGGCCCGCTCCAGCGTCTCGGCCGACAGGATGACCCGGGCCTTCGGGTTCAGCCGGCGGATCTGCTTGAGCAGGGTCACGTTGTCGGTCCCGCGCAGGAAGTCGTCCGAGACCGTCGAGACGACGACCCTCGCGCCTTCGACGCCGGTGTGCTCGAGCGTATCGAGGTTGCCGATGTCGC
Source organism: Chloroflexota bacterium (assembly GCA_030777205.1). Lineage (GTDB taxonomy): Bacteria > Chloroflexota > UBA6077 > UBA6077 > JACCZL01 > JALYGH01. The sequence goes on along the minus strand of JALYGH010000081.1, from coordinate 1,802 downwards.
CGTAGACGATCGGGACCCCCTGCTCCTGAAGCTCGCGGTACACCTCGGGGCTAAAGTCGACCACCAGCGCGTCGAGCTCCTTCGCGCAGCCGCGCGTCTCGTAGACGAGCGAGCTGGCGACGCGATGGAAACCGAGCAGGATGACGTCGTGCTGGGGATGGCCGTCGCCGGGGGCATCGCCCGATTTCAGCCGCTCCGGAACCCCCAGCCGCTTCGCAAGCGCCACGACGCGCTGGGCGATCGCATGGTTCGCAAACACCATGTAGGTCGAGACCGTCGCCGTGATGACCACCGTCAGGGCGACGATCGAGGCGACGTCGCGGCCGACGTGGCCGAGCGACAAACCGAGCGTCACGATAACCAGTCCGAACTCACCGGCCTGGGCGAGCGCGATCGAGCTGAGCGTACCGACCCGGGTGCCGTAGCCGAGCGCGTGGAGGACCGGCAGGATGGTCACGAATCGGCTGGCGATCACGAAGATTGAGAGTGCCACGGCGGCCAACACGACCGGCAAGGAGTCGACCTGGAGCTGCATGCCGAGCGCGACGAAGAACAGGATGACGAAGAAGTCGCGCAGGCTGCGGATCTTGGCGACGACGTCCAGGCTGTACGGGAACGCCGAGAGCGTGACGCCGGCGATCAGCGCGCCCATCGCAATCGAGAAGTCCGCCAGCATCCCGAGGTAGCCGACGATCAAGCACCACGAGATCGCCGAGACGAGCACGATCTCCGGGCTTTTGGCGACGTAGCGGAACAGCCCCGGCAGCACGTAGCGGGAGATCAGCAGCGCGCCCGCCACCAGCCCGAGGCCCGAGATGAGCGAGATCGCGATCGGCAGCACCGACGGGTTGGTCAGGTTCGGCTGGAGCGCCAGGACGACGATCGCCAGCACGTCCTGCATCAGCAGGATGCCGAGCGTCAGCCGACCGTCGACCGTGTCCAGCTCGCTCCGGTCGGAGAGCAGCTTGACGACGATCAGCGTGCTGGAGAACGCCGTCGCGACGCCGAGATAGAGGGCCGGCAGCCCGGCGAACCCGAGCAGCGCGACGAAGCCGGCCGTCATCGCGGCGCACAGCGCGACCTGGATCGTCCCGACGAGCGCCCCGATCCGACCGGAGCTAACCAGCTTCTTGAGGTCGATCTCGAGCCCGACGATGAACATCAGGAATGCCAGGCCCAATTCCGATAGCTCGGCAATCTCCTCCTCGCCGTGGATCAGCCCGAGACCGGTCGGCCCGACGAGCAGACCCGCGCCGATGTAGGCGAGTAGGAGGGGCTGGCCGAGGAGCCGCGCCACGTACGCCAGGGTCGTCGCGGCAATGATCGCGGCGGCGATGTCGACGAGGATGCCGCCGCTCGCGGCCGCGGCCACGCCATGCACGGTGTCGGCGACGAGCCGTTCGCCAGGCATCGTACGAGTCCTTCCGATGGTAAACGGGTCGCCTCGCGAGGCACCGCGGTATCAAGAAGCAGCCGTCAAGGAGACGGGCCCTCGCCGGCCGACCGACACCGTACCACAGCCCCGGTCGGATTCGACAGGAGGCGCGGTTCCGAACCCGCTCTTCGCGCGGCTGTCGGCCTCTCCGGAGTGGTCAGGCCCCGGCCTCCCGCAGCACCCGCCAGATCTTCTCCGACGTGAACGGCATGTTCAGGTTCCGGATGCCGAGCGGCGCGAGCGCGTCGAGGACCGCGTGGGCGATCGCCGGCGGCGCGCTCACGCAGCCGGACTCGCCGACGCCCTTCGCCCCGAGCGGGTTGAATGGCGACGGCGTGCACGTCATGTCCAGCTCGAAGTCCGGCAC
>JALYGH010000080.1 GCA_030777205.1 Chloroflexota bacterium | reverse complement strand
GGCCTACCTCGCGGCCGTCGAGCGCGGCGATCTGGAAGCCGCCCTGGCCCAGCTCGTGCCGGACGCGCGCGAGGCGCAGCGCGAGCCGGTCGCCCTCCAGCTCGGCAACCGTTACCGCGTCGAGTCGCTCGTCCTCGGCGCGCCGTCCGTCGCCGACCGGCTGCTCGGCCGGCCCCGCCCGTCGGCGTGGGCCGTCGTCGCCGCCGAGATCACGCCCGTCGTCGGCGACCGTTGGAAGAGCAGCTCGACCGCCGACCTCGTCGAACTGGACGGCCGCTGGTACCTCGCCCGCCCGCTCTTCGCCTGAGCGCGCCGCCAGCGGCGGTCGCGGCGACGGTGGCCTGGTGGGGCGCTACTTCTCCTCGCCGCGCTTGCGGAACACGAGGCGGATCGCGGTGCCCTCGATCCCGAACGCCTGGCGGAGCTGGTTCTCCAGGTATCGCTGGTACGAGAAGTGGACCAGCTTCGGCTCGTTGACGAAGAACACGAACGTGGGCGGGCGGGTGCTCGCCTGGGTCGCGTAGAACACCTTGAGCTGCCTGCCCGCCTCGCTGCGCGGGTGCCGCGTGAACGCCTCGCGGACTACCTCAATCAGCTTCGGGGTCGGCACGCGCTTGTCGCGCTCGGCCTGGGCCGCCAGGGCCAGCTCCAACACCTTGCGCGCCCTCTGCCCGGTCGTGGCCGAGATGAACACCAGCGGCGCCCAGCTCACGAAGTCCAACTCGCGGCGGACGAGCGCCGTGTATTCCTGGGTCGTCCGGTTGTCCTTCTCGACCAGGTCCCACTTGTTCACGGCGATGATCAGGCCCTTCGCCGCCTCCTGGACGTAGCCGGCCACGTGGGTGTCCTGGGCCGTGACGCCTTCGGTCGCGTCGATCATCAGCACGGCGACCTCGGCCCGCTCGATCGCCCGGACCGCCCGCAGCACGCTGAACTTCTCGACGCCCGGCCCGATCTTCCCGCGCCGGCGGATGCCGGCCGTGTCGATCAGGAGGATACGCTTGCCCTCGAAGCGCAGCTCGGTGTCGATCGCGTCGCGGGTCGTGCCGGCCACCGAACTGACGATCGCGCGCTCGCGGCCGACGAGCTTGTTCAGGAGCGACGACTTGCCGACGTTCGGCCGCCCGACGATCGCCAGCGTCGCGTCGTACTCCTCGTCCGGGCCGCCGCCGGCCGGCGGGAGCCGATCGACGACCTCGTCCAGCAGGTCGCCGGTGCCCGTCCCGTGCAGCGACGAGAGCGTGTGCGGCTCGCCGAGGCCGAGCTCGAAGAACTCCACGCTGTTCTGGCTGGTGCGCTTGCCCTCGGCCTTGTTCGCGCCGAGGACGATCGGCTTCTTCGAGCGGCGGAGCAGATCGGCGACCTGGAGGTCGGCCGGCAGCGGCCCGGTCGCGGCGTCGACGAGGAAAAGGATGACGTCGGCCTCGTCCATCGCCTCCTGGGCCTGGGCCAGCACGTCCGGCATGAGCGGGATCGGCGCCCCGCCGTTCGGCGCGTCGTCGATCCCGATGCCGCCCGTGTCGATGACGGTGAACTCGCGGCCGCGCCACTCGGCCGTCCCGTAGAGGCGGTCGCGGGTCGTGCCGGGCACGTCGTGCATGACGGCCCGCTGCTCGCCGATGAGGCGGTTGAACAGCGTGGACTTGCCGACGTTCGGCCGCCCGACGATGGCCACGACCGGCCGCGCCATGCTCACATCCTCCTGCCGGGCTCGCCAGCGTCCCCGACGAGCGTCTCCCCGTCCAATGATGGGGAGCCAACCGCCGAGGCGACAAGCGGTACAGTCCGGGTGCAGGAGGCGTGCCGCGGCCCCGCCGATGCTGGGCGGCGCCCGGAGGCTAGCCGCTCGGCGTGGCGGCGGGCGTCGGGGCGAGGATCGGCGTCGGCGTGGTTGCCGGTCGCAGCTCCACCGTGACGCGGGGCGGGTTCACGCCCTCCAGGCTGAAGCCCGGTGGGACCGCGACGTCCGGCTCGACCTCGTGCCGGCCGGGACCGAGGTCGCTCAGGTCGAGGATGACGCGGAAATCGCCGGGTTTGAGCGTCTGGAGCGTCGGCGCGGGCCCGCTGAAGGTCACGTCGACGTGCGGGACGTCGCCGACGACCTGGAGTCCGGGCGCGAGGTTCTGCGGCGAGGGTGTCAGACGCACCGTCTGGCTGATCGTGATCGGCGCCACGCGCAGCGTCACGCTGACCGGATCGGTCTGGAGGAGCGACAGTCCCTGCGGCGCGACGACCTGGGCCCGCCGCACGACGCTGCTCGAGATGTTCGAGACGTCGATCGGCTCGGTCTCGGCGAAGTTGACGTTCGCCAGCATCGCCGGCGGGCCGACGACGGTGACGGACGGGGGTTCCACCTCGACCGGCTGGAGGAAGTATCCCGCGGCCACGCGCCCGCGGACGACCGGTCGAACCCCAACTTCTTTGTACCCGACCTGCTGCTGGATCGGGACCTCCACGTTGACGGTCGGCGGGTTCACGCGCACCCCGCGCACCTCGCCTCCGCGGGCGTCGATCGGGCGCGGGGCGTAGGTGGCGTCCAGGCCGACCGTCAGTCCGTCGAGGCGGATGTCGACGACGGCCGCCTCGACGCGCTGGACCGCGCTCGCCGATCCGGTGACCGTCACGTTCTCGGGGGCGATGCGCGGCGTGGCGTAGGCGTAGCCGAACGGCACGTTGCCCGTGATGTTGAGCCGGACCGGGACGACGCGATCGGTCACCTCTTCGAACGCGACATTGACGAGCGGCGGAATCGGCTCCACGGCCCGGACGCGGGGCTCCAATGCCTCGACCCGGGCCGGCAGCTCGTTCACGCCGGGAGTGGCCCGCGCGGCGTCGGCGACGGCGCGGAAGCTGCCGGGACGCAGCATTGCCCAGGATTCGCTCGGCACCCGGACCTGCACCTGGATCTGCGGCGCCTCGCTGACCACGACGAGGCCCGGCGGGACGTTCACGATGTCGACCGGGACGGTGAAGCCCGGGACGTCGGTGCGATCCGGATTCTGCTCATTCTGGACCACGATCCAGAGCGCCGACGCGAGCCCGATGGCAAGGAGCACGCGGCCGAGATCGAGGCGCAGCCGAGGCCGGGGAAGGGTCGGGATCGTGACCACGGATCAGACTTTCGCGGGCGTTCGGCCCCGTATCCAGGCCGGGAGCGGGTCGGCCAACGATGGGCGGTACAGGATGCCCAGCACCTTGCGCAGCTTGCCCTCGTCGAGGTTCGGCTGCAGGACGCCCTTGTTGGCGAGCGAGATCCGGCCCGACTCTTCGGACACCACGACGCTGACGGCATCGGCCGCTTCGGTGATGCCGATCGCCGCGCGATGCCGGGTGCCCAGGTGTCCGGCGCGCGACTGCGTCTCCGAGAGCGGCAGGACGCAGCCGGCCGCCACGATCCGGTCCCCGCGAACGATCACGGCGCCATCGTGGAGCGGCGAGTTCGGGAAGAAGATGTTCAGGAGCAGCTCCACCGAGATGACGCCGTCGATCTCGACGCCGGTCTGGACGTACTCCCCGAGCGCCGTCTCCCCCTCCAGGACGATCAAGGCGCCCCAGCGCCGCTCGGAAAGCCGTCGCGCCGCGATGGCGATGATGTCGGCGACCCGGGCCGACTCGCTCGACGCGACGCCGTTCGCGTGCGGCAGCCAGGCCCCCGCCCGGCCGAGCTGCTCGAGCGCCCGCCGCAGCTCCGGCTGGAACAGGACCGGGATCGCGATGATCAGGGCCGGGATGCTGTTCCGCAGCAGCCAGGTCAGGACGGTCAGGTTGAAGATGTAGGCCAGGCCGGAGCCGACCAGTAGCAGGGTGGCGATGCCTCGCACGACCATGACCGCCGTCGTGCCCTTGATGAGCGTGAGCACGAAGTAGATCGCGCAGGAGACGACGAAGATGTCGACGACGCTGCGCCAATTGAGCTGGGAGAGCGCCGCCGGGATCGCGCGGAGGATCTCGTCCACGCTACGCCGAGCCCCCCTCAGCCGGTGGCCCGAGCAACTCGATGAGCAGCGCCTTCTGGGCGTGCAGGCGGTTCTCGGCCTGGTCGTAGGCGATGCAGCGCGGACCGTCCAGCACCTCGTCGGTGATCTCCTCGCCGCGATGGGCCGGCAGGCAGTGCACCACCAGCGCGTGCGGGCCGGCCGCGCGAAGCAGGGCGTCATTGACCTGGTACGGCGCGAAGATCGGCCGGCGCAGCTCGGCCTCCTCCTCCTCGCCCATGCTGACCCAGGTGT
>JALYGH010000079.1 GCA_030777205.1 Chloroflexota bacterium | reverse complement strand
CGCAGGCGTGAAGGAGGCGGATCCTGTGGAGGACGGAGTGACGGGACGGGCAGCGGGGAGGAACGCGAGCGCGGGCGGCTCGGAGGCGTCCGCGACGCTCGAGGCGGCGCTCGGGCGGATCGCCGAGCTGGAGGAGCGGCTGGCCGCCCTCGGCGCGGAGCGGGACACGGCGAGCGCTCGGGTGATGGAGCTGGAGGAGCCGGTGACGGAACGATCGGCGGCCGAGGGAGAGTCGGCCGCGCTGGCCGAGGCTCGCGCGGCGGGCCTCGGGTACCTGCGGCGGGCGCTCCTGGCCGAGCACGCCGGCATGATCGTGCCGGAGCTGGTGACCGGCGACACGCCGGACCAGCTCGAAGCGAGCGTGGACCGGGCGCGGGCGGCCTGGGACCGCGCGACGGAAGCGGCGAAGCAGGCGCTGCGCGCGGACCGCGTGCCGGCCGGGGCACCGGCGCGGAACGGGACGGACCCGAGCGCGGAGGGGCTTTCGCCGCTCGGGAAGATCGCGCGGGGACTACGGAGCCAGTAGGCGGTAGGTGAGGAGGTGACGCGGTGGCGTTGACGCTGACGGAGTCCGCGAAGCTGTCGCGGGACATGCTCAAGCGTGGGGTGATCGAGACGATCCTGGAGGAGTCGCCGATGCTGCGGGCGCTCCCCTTCCTGGACGTCGAGGGCAACAGCTTCAAGTACACCCAGGAGAACACGCTCGGCGGGGCGAGCTTCTACGCGGCGAATGCGACCTGGAGCGGGGCGACGGCGACGTTCACGCAGAAGACGGCGAGCCTGGCGATCCTGGGCGGCGACGCGGACGTGGACAACTTCATCCAGCGGACGCGCAGCGACGTCCACGACCAGCGCGCGATCCAGACGGCGCTGAAGGCGAAGGACGTCGCCCGCAAGTGGGAGCAGACGCTGATCGCCGGCGACACGGCGACCGACGCGAACAGCTTCGACGGGATCAAGAAGCTCGCGCCGTCCGGGCAGACGATGTACCCGGCGGCCGCGGGCGGCTCGCTGACGCTGGCGCTGCTCGACCAGTTGATCGACCTGGTGAAGGGCGGCAAGCCGGACGTGCTGCTGATGTCGAAGCGGACGCGGCGCAAGCTGAAGTCGTTGCTGGCGGCCTCGGCGCACTACGTCGAGAGCGACGAGTCGAGCTTCGGCCGCCAGGTGCTGATGTACGACGGCATCCCGGTGCTCGTCTCCGACTTCATCCCGGACACCGAGGCGGCCGACAACGGGTCGGGCAACACGTTCTCGTCGATCTACGCGCTCCAGCTCTCGGCGGCGGACGGCCTGGTCGGGTTGACGAACGGCGGGATCGAGGTGATCGATGTCGGGCAGCTCGAGAGCAAGGACGCCAGCCGCGTGCGGGTGCGCTGGTACGTCGGGCTGGCGCTGCTGCGGGACTCGGCGGTCGCGCGGATGAACGGGGTGGCGGCGACGTAGATGTACCACGTGACGCTGAACGGGCAGGGCTACCTGATCGACCTGGACACGTACGTCCGGCGGTCGTTCGAGACGTTCGCCCTCAAGCGGGCTCGGGGCGCGCGGTCGTACGGCGACTTGCGCGGCCCCGAGCAGGTCGTGCGCCTGACCGACTGGTCCGGCGGCGAGGGCCAGGTCCAGCACGACCAGGCGGGACCGTCGCGCTACCGGGCCGGCGACGGCGTGGACGCGTTCTCGGTGCCGGGCGGCCTGCGCCTCGGCCCCGAGTTGGTCGCGAGGGTGAGCCCGGGCTCGAACGAGTCCGGGGCGCTCGGCAGCTTCAACGGGCACCTGATCGTGGGCGACGCGGCGGGGGACGTGTACCGCTTCGACGGCGCGACGGCGACCCTGGTCGGGAACGTCGGCGGGGCGGTGCGATCGCTCGAGACGTTCCGCGGCAAGCTGTACGTCGGCCGCGAGGGCTCGGGCGCGGTGGCCGAGATCACGCCGGCCTGGGTGATGACGGCCGCGAAGTTCACCCTGACCGGCGGCCCGGCCGGCGTCTACTCGCTGCGCACGTTTTACCGCCAGACGGCGCAGTACCTGTACGTGCTGGGGGCGGCGAACGGCCCGGGTGGGGCCGGGACCGTTCAGTGGTGGGACGGCGCGACGCTCTCGCCGATCCAGTACGACTTCGAGCAGGCGTTCCCACTGGCATCGGCAGTGCTGGGGAACCGCCTCTACGTCTTCGTCTCCGACCTGCCGACCCATCGCCTCGGCATCTACAGCGTCGACGACGGCGGAGCGGGCGGGGTGTACCGGCACCAC
>JALYGH010000078.1 GCA_030777205.1 Chloroflexota bacterium | reverse complement strand
GCAGAACGGCTGGGCGTCCTGGTACGTCAGCACGACCCGCGCGCTTGCCCGCGCCGCGAGCGCCAGGGTCGCGTACGACAGGTGGCCGTGGACGTTCCAGGCGTGGACCACCGTCGGGCGGAAGCGGGCGAGCACGTCGCGGACTGGGCGCAGCACCAGCGGGTTGGCGAGCGACAGCATCGGCCGCAGGCGAGGATGGTAGGCTGACTGGACCGCGAAGAGGGCCAGCCCGTCCGCGCGCGTCGCGGAGGGCGCGCCCCGCGTCGTGGTCAGGACGGCCACCTCCCAGCGCTGGCGGAGGGCGTGGGCCAGGTGCGCGACGACGACCTCGCCGCCGCCGCCCATGTCGAAGGCGTCGGACAGCAGCAGCAGGCGCGGCTTCGCGCTCACGAAAGGGCGCCCTCCGTGGCGGGCGCCGCTCCGCGCGGGATGATCCGCAGGCACTGGACGTAGCTCACCAGCCGCGAGGCGAACAGCATGCCGCCGTAGGCCAGCGCCGCGCCGAGCGCGCCGAGCTGCTCGATCGCCAGGTACGCCGCCGGCACGCCGACCAGGAGCAGCACGACGCTCGTGCGGATCGGCAGGTCGGTGCGGTCGTAGGTGCGGAAGACCGGCCCGGCCGCGATCCCGAGCCCGAGCGTCGCCGCGTCGAGCAGGAGTGGCACGGTGAGCGGCGCCGCGGCGCGGAAGGCGTCGCCGTAGAGCAGCGGCAGGCCGAGCCAGGCGAGCAGCGCGAACGGCACGGCTAGCCCGGCCGAGGCGAGCGCGCCGAGCAGGGTCACCGACACGAACGACCGCCGGACCCGCTCGGGCGCCGAGAGGCGCAGCGCCGGCAGGTCGACCATCAGCAGGCGCGAGATCGGACTGAGCAGGACGGCCGGGATCGCCATGTAGCTGAGCGCCGCTCGCAAGTGCCCGACCTCCTCGTCCGGGACGAACAGGCCGAGCAGCAGGATCGGCACGAGGGTGTAGAGTGAGACGAGGTTCTTGTCGAGCGCGATCGACAGGCCGAAGCGGGTGCGCTCCCAGAGCGGGATGGCCGGCCGGATGATGCCGCGCAGCAGCTCGGACGTCGGCGGCAGGAGCGGGTCGCGCGGCTGGACGCGGGCGTACAGGACGTATCCCGCAACCAGCGCCACCAGGCTGGCCGCGACCTGGCCCCAGAAGACGCCGTAGACGCCCAGCCCAGCCAGGACGAGCGCAACCGGCAGGAGCGCGTTGACCAGTGTTGTGGCGTTCTCGAAGCCGACCAGCAAGCCCATCCGCCGCGACGCCTGGAGCGCGATTACCGTCCAGCCCGGCACGACCGCCCAGAAGCCCTGGATGAGGTAGAGCTGGAGCAGCCGGCCGATCGTCTCGTCGCCGAAAAAGAACATCCCGATCCACGGCGCGAGCAGGATCGCCGGCGGCAGGACGACGATCGAGGTCGCGACGCTCAGGACGACGTAGAAGACGAGCGCGTCGCGGACCCGCCGCCGGTCGTTGGCGCCGTACCCCTCGGCGACGCCGGTCGTCGCGGCGAAGTCCTGGCCGAGGCGGCGCAGCAGGCCGATCGTCGTGCCGGCCGACATGACCAGCGAGTAGGTGCCGTAGCCGCCCGGCCCGAGCAAGCGGGCGAGCAGGATCGATGCGCCGAACCCGATCAGGGTCAGGCCGAGCGAGCCGGCCTGGAGTGTCGCGGCCGCGCGGACGAAGCGGCGGCCGCCGAGCGCCGCGACGATCCCCTCGACACTGGCCGGCACGAGGCTACGCCTCGTCCCGAGTCAGGACGCGGTCGTAGAGCGCGCGATACTCGCCGGCAACGTTGACCCAGTCGCGAGCGAAGGCCATCTCGCGGCCGCGCTCGCCCATTCGGGCCGCCTCGGTCCGGTCGTCGAGCAGGCGCAGCAGGCAGGCCGCGACCTCGTCAGCGTCGCCCTGGGCCGCGAGCAGCCCGTTCTCCCCGTGGCGTACCGCGTCCTCGGCGCCGCAGTTGTAAGAGCCGAGGACCGGCTTGCCGTACGCACCCGCCTCGAGATAGGTCAGGCCGAAGCCCTCGAACGCGGCGCCGCTGTTGACCGGCGTCAGGACGAACACGTCGCAGCGGCGGTACAGCGCGTCGAGGTACGCATCGTCAACCCGGCCGGTGATCGTGACGTTCTTCTCCAACCCGAGCGAGTCGATCGTCTTGCGCAGCCCGTCGACGTACTTGTGGTCGCGGTCGTCGCCGACGACGTAGTAGTGGACATCCGGGTAGCGCTCGCGGACGGTCGGCAGCGCCTCGACGACGACGTGATACCCCTTGCGCGGCTTCAGCCCCCCGACGCCGATCAGGACGGGGTCGCCGGCGATCGGCTCGTGCTGCTTTCCCTCGTCGGCGTAGGCGTCCGGTAGTTCGAGGCCGTTGTTGATGACGACCAGGTTGTCGAGCGGGAGCGCCTGGTGGACGCGGTCGCGGGTGAACTGGCTGACGCAGGCGACGACACCGGCCCGCCGCATCGCCCGCGCGAACAGGAACCGCGTGGCCGGGTTGCCGCGTAGCGGGACGACCCCGTACGTCCCGTGGACGGTGATGACGTGCGGGCGCGGGAACACGAGCGAGGCGGCCAGCGCGTACGGCTCGACGACGAAGTGGACGAGGTCGGAATCTCGTGCGCGCCGCTGCACCTGGAGCAGGTTCCAGCCGAAGGCTAGGGGGCGGTCGAGCGGCGAGAGCGGCGTGCTCAGGCAGGGGACGACCTCGATGCCTAGGTCGGGCGATGACGACTGCCGCGCGGTGAGCGCGACGACCTCAACGCCGTGCTGGCGGAGGCCACGCAGGAGGCCGAGGCTGTAGCGGCCCCAGCCGCTGTCCGGCTGGAGCTCCCAGGTCACCATCAGCAGGCGCAGCGGCCGAGCCATCAAGCCAGGAACTCCAGCAGGCGGGAAGCCCGAGCGTCCCAGGAGTACCGTCGCACGTCCTCCCGCGCCTGATCCCCGAGTCGCCGGGCGTACGCCGGGTCGTTGAGCAGACAGCGGACGGCGCCGGCGAACGCGTGCAGGTCGCCCGGCGTGGCGAGCAGGCCGTTCTCGCCGTGGCGGAGCACCTCGCGAATCGACGGCAGGTCGGAGGCGACGATCGGCACGCCGGCCGCCATGTAGTCGAACAGCTTGAGCGGCGAGGTGAAGTAGCGCGCGACCGGCTCGTCTGGCAGCGGCAGCAGCGCGACGGACGCCTCCCGCAATTGGGCCGGGACCTGGCCGTACGGGACGTAGCCGCGCAGCTCGACGCGGTCGCCGGCGCCGGCCTCGTCGATGCGCCGGGTCAGCGCCGCGACGTCCGGGTCACCGTCCGGGCCGGCCGGCGTGCCGCCGACGACGACGAAGTGCGCCTCCGGCACCAACCCCGCTACGTCGACGACGAGGCCGGCCCCCTTCCAAGGGTAGAGCTGCCCGACGTAGTAGACGTGGGGGACAGCTCCGGCTCCCTCAGCGATCGAATTGGTGAGTTTGGCCCCCCCGCCCCCCAGTATTGGGGGGCTAGCAGGGCCCCCAGGACTGAGAGAATGTGGGTGCTGGCCACGTTCGATTGCGTCGGGTGGGGGGGCTGCGCCTACCAGAACGGCAGTCCCAGCACCGTGACGGGCGGACGCCATCGGCGCAGCCGCCGCCTCGAGTATGGTGGTCCCGTCCGCGACCGTCCGTACCCGGAACTCAGGTACGCCGTACTCGCCGAGCAGGATGCGGCGGGCGCACTCGGTGATCGTCACAATCCGGTCGGCCCGGGCGAACACCTCGGACTCGAGGCGGCGGAGCCGCTCCGCCTCGGCCGGCGGCAGGGTCGATCGACCGGCCCCGTGCCGTACCTCGTACGAGGGGAGACCGTGGACCTCGAACGCGAGCTTCGCACCGGTGGCGTGCGTCGGACGGGCCGCGATGCGGGCCGTGCGCAGGTCGCGGGCGAACACGACGTCCGGTCGGCGGATTGCCAGCTCGCGCGGGAGCACGGTCGCCAGCCCGGCCAGGTAGCTCGCCTGCCAGACGCGAGTGAACTGGCGCAGGACTGCCGCCGGGACAGTCGGCGGGATGTGGAAAATCGGCACCCGCACGATCCGCAGGCGCGGGTGCGGGGCTAGGCCGTACACGCGCAGGCCGCGCTCGACGCCGCGCCGGCCGCGCCGCCCGACGACGAGCGTCACCTCGGCGCCGGCTCGCGCCAGGGCATGGCAGGTGTTGACGATCTGGATCGCCCGCGCCTTGGGCTGCGGAAAATCGGTGCTGCCGAGGTAGAGCAAGCGCATGCGTCGACGGCCGTCGCCTCAGCCGCTCGCCGGCGGCCGGAGGGATTCGATTATACGGGCCGCCCGAGCATCCCAGGTGAAGGCACCGGTCCCCGCGAACGCCGTGCGCCGCAGTCGGTCGGCCAGACCGGGGTTGACGAGCAGGCGGCGGATCGCCGTCGCCAGCGCCGCCGGATCGTCCGGCGGGACGAGCAGCGCGTTGTCGCCGTCCTGCAGCACGTCGTGGAGGGCTGGCAGGTCGGAGGCGACGATCGGCACGCCGGCCGCCATGTAGTCGAACACCTTGAGCGGCGAGGTGAAGTAGCGCGACATCAGTCGATCCGGCAGCGGCGCGACCGCCACGCCGGCGCCGGCCAGCCGGCCGCGCACCTCGGCGTGCGGGACGAAGCCGGTGAAGGTCACCCGGCTGGCGATGCCGAGCTCGGCGGCCAGCGCGCGGCAGCGCGCAAGGTCCGGGTCCGCGTCGTCCGCGGCGCCGCGCCCGCCGATCACCGTCAGGGTCGCGTCCGGCAGCAGCGCCAGCGCCCGCAGCAGGACATCGACCCCCTTCCAGGGGTAGAGCTGCCCGGCGTAGACGACCGTCCGGGCCTTCGGATCGCGCGGCGGGAGCGGGCCGGTCGGCGCGGTCGTCCCGTCTGGCAGGACGGCCATCCGGCCGCGCGACACGCCGAACTCGTGGTGCAGCAGGTCAGCGCAGGCCGTGGTGAGCGGGAAGAGGAAGTCGGCCTCGGCGAAGACCGCCCGCTCCAGCGCCCGGGTGCGGTCCGCGACACCCTGGACCTCGCCGGGCGCCAGCGACGTGTTGTCGCGCGGGCGAGTCGAGAAGATCTCGTGGACCTCGTACACGACCGGCACTCGGTGGACCCGCCACGATCTGATGAAGAGCCAGGCGAGGCGCGGATCGCGAGTGAAGACGACGTCCGGGCGCGTCCGCGTCCTGATCAGGTCGAGGAGGCAGGCGGCGCCGTACGACCAGTTCGTCAGCGCCAGCCGTTTATGAATCTCCAACCACCCGATACGATCCGCCCGGGCAACAGCGAGGGGCACGACGGTCAGGCGCGGGTGCGGCGCAAGTCCGTAGCCGGTCAGCGCATCAGCGGGCGGCGCGCGGCGCCCGGTCGCCCGCTGCACGAGCAGCCGCACCTCGATGCCGACCCGCGCGAGGGCGTGGGCGGTGTGCAGCGACTGGATGCCGCGCGCCTGGGTCGTCGGGAAGTCGAAGCCGCCGACGTAGAGCATGCGCCGGATGTAGGGCGTGGGTGCGGTCGGGCTCGTCGTCATGTACACAGGATGGCCGATGTCGCCCGCCTGCTGTCATTCTGGGGGAGTGCCAACGATAAAGGCGACAGAAGGATCATCAAATCCAAACCGGTCTCGCACACGACATCCTTCGCTGCGCTCGGGCCGGGGAGCCCGGATAGTGTGGGCTGCCGTCGGGTAGCGCGCTCGAGGCTGAGTTGCGCCGGCGGTGACCAGGCCGGTGCCTATGTCACACCCTTGCGAGGCTTTTGGGCGCTCTCTGGGTGCGGGCACCGGCACGAGCAGGGGGCCGGGCGTTGGCCGGCTGCCCGCCCGTACAATGAGAAGGCTATGACGACGCCATCGCCGAGCACGCCCGTGCACATCGAGCTGGATCGCGAGAACCGCCGACTTCTCGTGCGCTGGTTCGACGGCCACGAGTCGCCGTTCGACTGGGAGTACCTGCGTTGGCGGTGTCCGTGCGCCGAATGCAGCGGCGAAGGCGGCATGCCGGGCCGACTGGCGAGCTTGCCGATGTTCCGCCCCGGTCAGACCGACATGGTCGACGTCAACCTGACCGGCCGGTACGCCGTCACGCCGGTCTGGGGCGACGGTCACCACCTCGGCATCTACAGCTTTCGGATGCTACGCGCCATCTGCCCCTGTGCCGAGTGCGTGGCGGCGCGCGGCGGCGAGGCGCCGCGCGGCCGCGGCGACTGGTAGCCGGCGCGCC
>JALYGH010000077.1 GCA_030777205.1 Chloroflexota bacterium | reverse complement strand
GCCGTTGGCCATCCGGTCCGGCGTGCTCGCGCTTCCAGGCTTCGAGCGGAATGTCGGGTAGTCTGCCCCATCCCCCTCCTGCTCAGTAGAGTCGGCGCGTGGAGCCGAGGCGTCGAGGAGATCTCGTGAGGGAGTAGGCGGTTTCTTCGCTTCCATCGGTTCCATCGCACCCCGGAGGCGGCACACGGCCGAACCCGATCTGGGGGGCCGCGCCGGGCTCGACGCCGTGCCACCCTGTGACGACCGTTTCCCCTGGGAACGGCACCTCGGCGCAACCAGTACTGTTCAGTGTGTTTCTGATACACTCAACGCGGGATCTGCCATGGACACCGAGAAGGTCATCACCGTTCAGCGACGGCTGAAGCTCACGCCCCGGACGTGCGCGGTCTGCGGGCGCGAGTTCCCCGGCTGGGGTCGCCAGCGATTCTGCAGCAAGCCGTGCCAGCGCAGGTGGGACTACTTGGAGCACGCCGAGGTGCGCCGCGCGAATCGCCGCGAGTACTACCGCCGACAGAAGGGCGACCACGGCCAGACGGACAGGTGACGAGCGCGCGGAGATTCTTGATCCCGCCGAGTAGCACAGGAGTCGGCCACGATGTCAGGTTGGAAGCGTCAGGACGCAAGGCCACGTGACGAGCAGAAGCGAGCGAACGGTGAGGGTAGCGTCTATCGGCTCGCTGACGGGACGTGGATGGTTGTGGTAACGGGGCAGGACGGCCGTCGCATCCGGCGCAAGCCAAAAATTCAGACGCCGACCGGCGCCGAGCGGCTGCTGCGCCAGCTTCTGAAGGAGCGCGACGAGGGTAGCCTGACGACCGGCAGCATGACGCTCAGGGCCTTCGTCCCCCAGTACATCGAGGCCGCTCGGGCTCGGAACGTACGCCCGCGCACGATCGAGGCGTACGAGGAGAAGCTGAACAAGCACGTCGTCCCGACGCTCGGGGGGACGCGCCTCGACAAGCTGACGGCCGCCCAGGTCGAGCGGCTGTACGGCGAGAAGCTGGCCGAGGGCCTCTCCCCGAGCACCGTCGGCATGGTGCACCAGGTCCTCCACAGCCTCCTGAAGCTGGCGACGCGGCGCAAGCTGGTCGGCTACGTCGTGACCGGGGGCGTTGATCCGCCGAAGCGGGCGAAGTACCAGGCGCGCTCCCTGGCGCTGACCGAGGCCCGCGCGGTCCTGAAGGCGATCAAGGATCATCGCCACGGGCCGCTGTGGACGTTCATTCGCGGGACTGGATGCCGCTTCGGTGAGGCAGTCGGCCTGTCCTGGGCCGACGTCGATCTCGACGAGGGGATCGCCGCGATCCGCCAGCAGGTAACGCGCGAGCGGACGGACGGGCACGTTACGCTGGCGATCAGGCCCGTGAAGACGGACGCCGGTTACCGCTCGGCACCGCTCGCGCCGTGGGTCGTCGCGGCGCTCCGCGCGCAGCGGGCGCGGGTGGCCGAGATGCGATTGGTGGCCGGTCCGCGCTGGCGCGACCGCGATCTCGTCTTCCCCAACCGCGACGGCGGCCCGCTTGCCGAGAATCACGTCCTTGTGTCGTGGCATCGTGCGCTGAAGACCATCACCCTGCCGGACGGAAAGCCGGTCCCGAAGATCAGGATGCACGACCTGCGGCATACCAAGGGCACGCTGATGATCGACGAGGGCGAGGAGTTGCTCGTGGTACAGCGGACGCTGGGGCACGCGCGCCAGTCGATCACCGCCGACCTATACGTCGGCAAGGTCCCGAAGGCCCTACGTCGGGCGGCTGACCGATTCGGGGAGTTGCTCGATCCGGAGCGCGAGGCCGCCGTCTAGCCGGGGATCGGCACAACGGCCCCGAGGGCAGGCCGAGGCCGGGTCCTATTCGTACATGCGCTGGAGCTTCTGTACGAGGGCACGCGCCTCGGCCTCGTCGTGGGCGCTGAGGCGAAGCTCCCCACTCCGACGACTTCGAAGGGTCACTTCGACGCGGTTCCGCCCCTGGGAATAGCGTCGCGCGCGATACCAACGCCAGACCACGTCGAGCGCCGGGACGATGCTCGCGGAAGCCCCGGCCAGGAAAACGAGTTGCTCGAACCCGCCGCCCTTGCGGGCGTACTGGCGCGTCTCCAGTCCCTCGATGGCCTGTAGCTCGCGCTCAAGCTCGCTCTGATCGCGGACCGACTCGGTCCCGCTCGCGATGCCCACCTCTACGATCGTGTCGGCATCCAGCCCCATCCGCTCGACGGGCGCGGTGAACGGACTCAGGTCCGACATCGTGCACCTCCAGACGCCGTTGGAACGCGCGTTGGAACGCGGGGCAGAAGAAGGCCCCTCTCCCTATCTGGGAGCGGGGCCCTCGGGAGCCGATGGTGAGATTCGAACTCACGGCCTGCCGCTTACGAGGCGGCTGCTCTGCCACTGAGCTACATCGGCGGGCACCGCGCGGCACCATCGGCGAGGCACCCCATAGCTTATCAGACGGATCGACAGATCGGCCAACACAGTAAGAATGTTGCTATTTATAGACTCGCGGATGCGACGACCCGGCGGCCGATGTTCTGGGCACGGGGTAGGCGTGTTCTCGCGGCGACCATGTGCCCGCCGCCTATCCGATCCACATCTGCAGGCCTGGTCAGCGTACGCCTGGTCAGGCGCCGAGCGGTCGGCGGGAGCGACGGTGGGGCGCAGGGCGAGGATGGGGTCGCCGCGGCATGCCGAACGCCTGCTGCTGTCACTTGTTATTGTCAGTTCGGCAATCGTCCGCTACACTTAGCGAAGCCGATCGTGGTGGCGGAGGCAGGGAAGTGGTGGGAGCCTCGCTCGATATCATGCTCCGCGCGGCGCGAGCACAGGCCGGGCTCTCGCAGGGCGAGTTGGCTGCGCGCGCGGGCGTGACGCGCCAGGCCGTCAGCGCAATCGAATCCGGCAAAGTGGCGCCGACGATGGCGGTGGCACTGCGCCTTGCGCGCGTGCTCGGCTGCCGCGTCGACGATCTCTTCCGACTCGTCGACGAGCTGCCGAGCGTCGGCGCCGAGCTGGTCGGTGACGCTCCGTCCGGCGACGGGCCGGTCCGCGTCCAGGTGGCCGATGTCGGTGGACGATTGATCGCGCGCCCGCTTGCCGGCGCAGCCGGCGCTCAGCTCACGCTGCCACGCGCCAACGGCATCGCCCGACCGGCGCCGGCCGGGACCGGGAGCGCCCATCGACGCCACGGCCGAGCGGGCGGCGCCGATGGGCGAACGACGCGGATCGACCTGTTCGTCGATCCGGAGCTGCTGGCGCAGACAGTCGTCGCGGTCGGCTGCGATCCGGCAACCGGCCTACTCGCCGACCACCTGCGCCGCCGCCACCCGACGATGGAGCTGGCCTGGGGTGGCGGAAGCAGCCAGGTCGCGCTGGAGACGGTCGCCCGCGGCGAGGCACACCTGGCCGGCACCCACCTGCTCGACCCGGAGACCGGCGAGTACAACCGGCCGGTCGCCCGCCGCCTGCTCGGCGAGGACGTCCGGCTCGTGACGTTCGCTCGTTGGGAGCAGGGGCTGATGGTCGCGGCGGGCAATCCGAAGGGTATCGTCCACGTCGGCGACCTGGCGCGGGCGGGGCTGCGGATCGCCAATCGCGAGCCGGGCAGCGGCGCCCGCGCCCTCCTCGACGCCGAGCTGGCGCGGGCGGGACTCCAGCCCGACCACGTCACCGGCCACGACCGGGTCGTGCACAGCCACCTCGCCGCCGCCGAGGCCGTCGCGGCCGGGCTAGCCGATGCCGCCGTCGGCGTGCGGGCGGCCGCCCAGGCGCTCGGGCTCGGGTTCGTGCCGCTCGCCAGCGAGCGTTACGACCTCGCCATCCCCGCCCGCCACTTCGAGCTACCGGCGGTCCAGGCGCTGCTCGAGACGCTGACCAGCCCGCTCTTCCGCATCGAGGTCGAGGCGCTCGGGGGCTACGACGTCACCCCGATGGGCTCGCTCGTGGCCGCCGCATGAGTGGCCGAACTAGGTGTCGTCGCCCCGGTGCCGATCGTGCAGCACACTCGATGCGGGGCGACGCGTTCGCCTCCGAAGTGGGCGCCGCGCGACCGAGCACGACCGGTGCCGTGGCCGCGGTCGCCTCGATTATCAGGGAGGGTCTCCGTGGAGCAGATCAGCGCGCGCAATCAGCTTGCCGGCACAATCAAGAGCATCAAGCTCGGGACGGTCATGGCCGAAGTCGTCGTCGACGTGAGCGGGACCGAAGTCGTCGCGGCCATCACCCGCTCCTCGGCCGAGTCGCTGGGGTTGAAGGAAGGCGACCAGGTCCGCGTCGTCATCAAGGCGACCGAGGTGATGATCGCCAAGTAGGCCCCGGCGGCCCGCGCCGCGTTCTCGCCGCACATCACGAGATGGCGCGCCACGCCCGGCCAATTCACCGGGCCAGTGGCGACGGATGCGCGAGACTCCGCGCCGGGCACGCGGAGGTCCGTGGATGAGCCGGGCCGGACTGAAGGTCGGGGCCGGCGTGATCGCCGTTGCCCTGGCCGCCATTGTGCTGCTGCCGTCGGCATCGGCCCCGATCCCTGCGACGGCTGCGCCGGCGGCCCAGGACGTCGCGCTGACCGTCTTCGCGGCCGCCTCGCTCACGGATGCCCTTAAGGAGATCGGCGCCGCCTTTGAAGCGAACACCGGCATCCCGGTCGCGTTCAACTTCGGCGCCTCGAGCCAGCTCCGCACGCAGCTCGAGCAGGGCGCCCGGGCGGACGTCTTCGCCTCGGCCGACCAGGTCCAGATGGACCGCGCTCGCGAGGCCGGGCTGATCGCCGGGCCGGACGCGACGTTCGCCGCCAACCGGCTCGTCGTGATCACCCCGGCCGACAACCCGGCCGGCATCCGGAGCGCCGCCGACCTGGCCCTACCCGGCGTGCGCGTCGTGACAGCCGCGCCGGAGGTCCCGATCGGCGCCTACACCCAGCAGATGTTCGAGAAGATGAGCCAGCTCGAGGCCTTTGGGGCGGACTTCCAGGAGCGGGCGAACGCCAACGTCGTCTCGCGCGAGCCGAACGTCCGCCAGGTCGTCGCCAAGATCCAGCTCGGCGAAGGCGATGCGGCCGTCGTCTACCTGTCGGACGTCACGCCGAGCGCGGCGCCGAACCTCCAGACGATCGCCATTCCGGACGACCTGAACACGATCGCGAGCTACCCGATCGCCCTCGTCGCCGGCGCGCCGCGGGCCGAGCTCGGGGCTGCGTTCATCGCGCTGGTGCTGTCGCCGGTCGGCCAGGGCATCCTGGAGAGCTGGAACTTCTCGCCGGTCGGCCCGACGGCGACGACGCCGGCCGGCCCGGCAGCGCGCCCGCTCGTCCCGTCGCCCTCGATCGGCGCACTCGCGCCGGTTGCGCCCGCCGCGGACGCCGGCGACCCGGCGCCGGTGCGGTAGCTGCCGCGTGCCAAGACTGACCGCGCACCGCCACGAGCCGGACGACCGGCCGGGTCGGAGCGACGGATGGCCGCCTTGAATCGCGGGCCGGCCGCGGAGGAGCGCGCGGGGCCCGCTCCTGTCGCCAACGTCGATGGATCGCCACCTGTCGGCACGCCGATCCCGCTCGCGGTCGGCCGTGCGCCGAGCGTTGGAGTAGGAG
>JALYGH010000076.1 GCA_030777205.1 Chloroflexota bacterium | reverse complement strand
GCCGGCGCCGACCAGTGCCCGACCGGGATGACCGAGATGCCGGTCCCGAGCCCGCCCGGGGCGACCTCGGCGCTCGCGCCCCACCACTGCGCGCAGACGTGGAGCGGATCGCGCGCCACGCCAGCGTTGGTCCAGATACTCTCGTAGCTGAGCCGCGCCGCCTGCCGCGCCAGCTCGCGATGCTCGTCGAACGACAGCCCGAGCTGCATGTCCAGCCCGACCCCAATCTCCACCGCACACCTCCAGCATGCTCGTTCGAGCCCGCGCGTGCACCGAGACGTGGCGGCCGCTCGCGGCCGTGAACGGCTCGCGGTTCCAGCCGCCCCGGCGCTCGCGCAGGCGCAGCCCGGCCAGCCGTTCGACCGTCGCCGCCGTGACCGGGACGCCGTCGTTTAGGTGGTTGTGGATCGGCGCGATGTTGTCGCCGTAGGTGACAAGGCCAAAGTCGGCCCAGGTGTCGGTCACGGCCCCGGCCGGTCGTCGAGCATGGCGTCAGCATGGTAGCCCATCGCACCCAGCCGCGGGCTCTGGCGCGCTGACGGACGCCGCCGGCGCACTGCGAGCCGAGCCGCTCTCGGCTGTGACGCAGGTCACAGCCACGGTGCGAAGGGTGTCCTACGCTGGGACCGTCGCACGGACGACCAGGGCGTCGGGAACGACGCCCCGATTTCCCGGATTCCTGGAGGACCCGCCCATGCATCGGCCCACCGAAGTCGCCCGCTGGTACCGTCGAGTCGACCCGCGCTGCTTCACTGACGAGGACAGGCCCGCCGCCCTCGACCGATCCTACCGCGCCCGGTGGATTCGGAACATCGCCAGGGCGCCCGTCGGTTGGCTCACCGTGGCGTACGCCTACATTGCTCGGGCCATCGTCGGCGGGGCATGACGAGCAAGCCCGTATTGCCACGGCCCCGGAGCCCGCGGGACGGCTCCGGGGCCGTGGCATTGTGCTCACGGCCGTCTTGGGCCTCGTAGTGTCCGGGCGGCGGGGTGCCTGGTGGCAGCCCCTGGTATTCGTCTACTGATCGCCAACCGCCGACCGCTCCTGCCCTCCACGGCGCCGCCGGCGGCGCCGTCCGCTCCCGTCGCGACTCACGTCCGTTAAGCGGGGTAGACAGAATCGCGATCCGGCTGCCGGTCAGCCGCGGCGCGCGGGGGAGGAGCGGCGTGCGTCGCGTGGCATACCGGATCGCGCTCCTGGCGGTCGTGCTCATCGCCGCCCTGGCCCCGAACGAGGGCGGCGCCCAGGCTCCGTCCGACTGCTACCCGGAAACGGGCTTCTGCATCAGCAACCCGGCCTTGCGAGAGTACTTCCGGCTCCGTGGCGGGGTCCGGACCTTCGGCTACCCGGTCTCGCGCGAGCTCACGCTGCTCGGCTTCCGGGTCCAGCTCTTCCAGGGCCACGTCCTGCAGGTGCAGCCCGACGGGCGGGTGACGACGATGAACTTGCTGCAGGAAGGGCTCATGCCGGCGACGCTCATCAACGGCTCGACCTTCCCCGCCCCGGACCCGGCGCTCATCGCGGCGACCCCGAAGGTCGACGACCCAGAGTACGCCGCCCGGATCGTCGAATTCGCCGGCCGGCAGGCGCCGAATGACTGGGGCGGTCGGCCGGTCCGGTTCTTCGACACGTTCGTCGGCACGGTGGACCTGGCGACCGCGTTCCCGAACGGGGGCGGGAGCCCATCCCTGTTGCCCCTGCTGAACCTCGAGATCTGGGGAGCCCCGACCTCGCGCCCAATGACGGACCCGGTGAATCCGAACTTCGTCTACCAGCGCTTCCAGCGCGGCATCATGCACTATCGCCAGGACTGCGGCTGCACCGAGCGGATCCTGCTCGGCGACTGGTTCAGGAGTGTGATCACCGGGCAAGGCCTGCCCGACGACCTGGCGCGCGAGATGACCGGCGGCCGCTTCCTGCGGCAGTACCGCCCGGGCGCCCCGGGCGCGCTCGCCCGCCCGGCCGAGCTGCCGCGGACCGACCTGGCCGATGCCTTCGCGCCGGAGGAGCCAACGTCCGGGGCCGCTCCTCCGCCGGAGGGGCGGCCTCTCGGGACCGAGCAGCCCCGGTCGGAGTTCGTCTACGGCGTGATGCTCGCCAACCCGCTCGAGACGGCCGACCTGGCCGGCGCTGCCGGCTTCACCCACATGTGGTCGTACGTCCCCTGGAGCAACGTCGAGCCGAGCAAGGGCACCTTCGCCTTCAACACCCGCGACCCGTGGGGACAGACGACGGCCAACGACTTGACGAACGGGCTGATAGCCGCCCGGCGGGCCAACCTGAAGCTGGTCCTCCGCCTGGCCGGCCCACCGGCGTGGGCCGGCGGCGCAGTCTATCGACTCGATCCGGTCGACGTCGAGGACTACGCCTACGCGGCGGTCGCACACGGCAGGGGCACCATCGAGTACCTGCAGGTCTTCAACGAGCTGAACCTGCCCTTCGAGTGGGGCACCACGCCGACCGACCCCGCCGCCTATGTCCAGATCCTGGCCGCCGCTCGGCGCGGCGCCAAGCGGGCCGATCCGCGGGTCCAGGTCATTGCCGCCCCCGCCGCGCCGCGAACGGGCGGGCTGCTCGGGACGATGGAGGACGTGGACTGGGTCGACGGCCTGTACCGGGCCGGGGGCAAGGGCCACTTCGATTTCCTGGGCGTGCATACTTACCTGGGCAATTTCCCACCGGAGGTGGACCCGTCCTGCGCCCCGATGTGCTTCCGCAGCATGGAGCGGGTCCGCGCGATCATGGAGAAACACGGCGACGGGGACACGCAGGCGTTCATCACCGAGATCGGGGCGCTTGAGCAGACGCAGAACGACCTGCGCGAGATGGAGTGGATGGAGCTGCCGCCGGCCACCCGGGCCCAGCGACTCGTCAGGGCCTTGCAGCTCGCGCGGACCGACTATCCCTGGATCGCCGGTGCGATGGTCTTCAACCTGGACGCCGCAACCGTCCCGTGGCACCCACCGACGTCGCCGGAGCACTGGTTCAGCCTGCTGAACCCGGACAAGTCCCCGCGCCCGGCCTACGCTATGGTCCAGCGGGCCCGCCGGAGCGGGACACTGCCGTGAGACCCCACCGCGCCGTCGGTCGCCGAATTCCGGTCCCCTCGCGTCATCTCGATACCATCCACGGGCAGCATCATCGACGGCGTCCGCGTTTGCCGGGAACCACCATACTCACCACCAAGGGCAGATCACAGACCAGAAGTTGCGGGGGCAGGATGGCAAAGAAGCCGGTCAAGGTCAAGATCACCTACTGTGCCGAGTGCGGGTACGAGCCGCAGACGCTGGCGCTGGCCGAGGCGCTGATGACGCGGTTCGCCCACGACCTCGCGTCGATCGAGCTGATCCCCTGGTACGAAGGCTCATTCGAGGTGTCGGTCGACGGCGACCTGGTCCACCAGATGTACCGCGACGGCGGCTTCCCTGAGCACGACAAGGTCATCGCCGCCGTCCGCGCCCGCCTTGCCGCCGACTGATGCCCGCCCACACCATCCTGGCAGGGCGATGAGAGTTGGGCGTGAGCAGCGTCAGCTCCGCCGTCTTATACCAATTTCGTCTGGTCACGCCGCTTTCTCGGTAGGCGCCGGGAGGGCGTCGAGGGCGCCGGTGAGCCAGTCCCAGCCGCAGAGTTGGCGGACGCGGGCCGGATCGGCGTCGAGTTGCTCGAGGAAGGCCTGGACGGCGGCGAGCTTGGCGTCGAGGGCGGCGTAGACGGTCCCCTCGACGTGGCGGCGGACCTCCGCGAACAGCCGCTCGGCCAGGTGTTGATTCCACGGTAAAAGGGAGCCAGTTTCGCCGGTAAGCGGGACCCACG
>JALYGH010000075.1 GCA_030777205.1 Chloroflexota bacterium | reverse complement strand
CCGCGCCCCGGTCGGGGCGCGGCGCGACCGTGTTTAAGCCGGCCTGCATCACGCGGGCGCGGCAAGAGGAGTCTGTATGGCAAGTCGAGGCAAGCGCCGCCCGATTCGGCGCCGTCCCCAGCAGCGGCGCGAGGACGCCGCCGAGGTGCAGCGGTCGCTGGACATGGCCGCCCGCAACGTCCTGCGCATGGTGAGCAGCCCGGCCCAGCTCGAGTCGGAGCTCCATGACCGCGAGCTGATGCTCGAGGAGGCCGACCGCCTGGCGCAGCTCGACCCGAACCCGGACAACCTCCGCCGGTTCCGGGCGGCCCGGGCCGAGCGCGATGCATTCTCGCGCGCGCTCCAGCTTGTCGATCGGGAGCAGGCGTCGGGCTAGTCGTCCGACTCCGTTCACGCCCGTCCGGGTGTGCTACACCACCGCGGTGCGCGCCGGCCGTCGAGCGGCCGGGCGTCACCCGGTGCTGCGAGCGCCGCGAATCCCCGGCCGGGGTACGGCGACGAGGGCGTGCCCGCACACGCGAGCGGAGAACGGGCGATGCGAATTCTCGTGATCCACGGCCCGAACCTGAATATGCTCGGCATCCGCGAGCCGCACATCTACGGGGCGATGCGGCTGGCCGATCTGGACGAACGGATCAGGGCCGTTGGTGCCGAGTTGGGGGTCGAGGTCGAGTGCTTCCAGAGTAACCACGAGGGCGCAATCCTCGATCTGATCCAGGCGCGGAGCGGAACCGGCCTGGCCGGGGCAGTCATCAATCCCGGTGGCCTGACCCATACCAGCGTGGCCCTGCACGACGCGATCAAGGCGGTCGACTACCCGTTCGTCGAGGTGCACCTCTCGAACGTGCACGCCCGCGAGGAGTTCCGCCGGCACTCGTACGTCTCGCCGGCCGCGCGGGGCGTGGTGGCCGGGCTCGGCTGGCGCGGCTACGAGGCGGCCGTCCGCGCGCTCGTCGGCTCGGCCCGAGAGGCGGCCGGGTAGCGAGGCTCCTGGCACGGCGCCTGCCGAAGCAGGCCGGCGACGCGCACGGGGAGGGCCAATCATGCAGATGAATCCCGAGGTCGGTAGCCGGGTCCGCGTGAGGCCGAGCGGCGAGACCGGGCGGATCACGCGAGTCGTGAAGGCGGCGGACGGCCGCCCAACCTACGAGATCGAGTTCGACTCGACGGGCGTGGGCGATCAGCGCGGCGTGACGGGCGAGACGGGCGGCCTGTATGTCCCGGAAGACGTCGAGCTGATCGACTGAATCGGGCGACCGGGATCGGACGTTCCCCGAGGGGGCCGGTGGGGTGCCCTGGTCCCTCTTCGTGGCCGCGACGGGCGATGGGGCGAGGCCGATGTCGTGGCCCGGCGGCCTGGCCACCAGGGCGCGGCACCGCACCCAGAGCCGACGTGACGCGCCGGCCCGGCGGCCTGGCCCGGTCGCGGTGAGGCGAGACACCGCCGATTCGCCGAGACGTGGCCGCACCATCTTGACGGCGTGACCGAGGGCCGCGACAATGAGCGGACGGTAGAGCGAACAGGCACGCTGCCGTGCTCGTCGCCGATGCTCCGGGAGGTGCGATAGAGGGGCCGAATGCCGCGCCGGCGTGGGCGCGGCGCTTCGGTATCAGGGTTCTCTTGGTGTCCTTCGTCAGGTCGTACGCTGCGG
This sequence comes from Chloroflexota bacterium, assembly GCA_030777205.1. Taxonomy (GTDB): domain Bacteria; phylum Chloroflexota; class UBA6077; order UBA6077; family JACCZL01; genus JALYGH01. The sequence goes on along the minus strand of JALYGH010000075.1, from coordinate 1,749 downwards.
ATCGGTGGCGCTCCGCACGCGGAGCGGCGGGCCCGCGAAGGGGTGGGCCCGCCGAAGGAGAAACTGGTGGCAGAAGACGCAGGTGTCGTTCGCGGTCAGCCGGCGGGCCGGCAGGTCGAGGCCGGCGGGCTCCCTACCTGGGACGTAGCGGAACTGCCGGCACCCCCGCCGTACAGCGCGAGGAACGCGCTGCGGATCGCCGGCTCGGGCGCGATCATCCTCGGCATTTCCATCGGTAGCGGCGAGTGGCTGATCGGGCCGGCCGTCACAGCTCAGTACACCGCGGCGCTGCTCTGGCTCGCGACGGCCTCGATCATCCTCCAATGGATCTTCAACGAGGAAGCCTGTCGCTATACGCTCTATACCGGCGAGCCGATCACGGTCGGTTTTATGCGCACCAAACCCGGCCCGGCCTTCTGGGGCTGGTACTACGCGATCGCCTCGTTCGCCAACAATGGCTGGCCCGGCTGGGCGGCCGCCGCGGCAACGGCGATCGTCGCGGCGGCGATCGGCGGCGTGCCAGGACCGGAGCACGCGGGCCAGGTGCTGTTCTGGGGCTACGTGACGTTTTTCGCGTCGCTGGTGCTTTTCCTGTTCGGCGCCAAGGTTTCCAGGACGCTCGAGCTGGCCGAGTGGTTCATGATCATCTGGATCGTGGCCTTCCTCCTCCTGGTCGGCATCTTCTTCGTCGCGCCCGCGAACTGGCTGACCGTGGTCCTGGGCTTCGTCGGCGGCGGCGCGTTCTATATCCGTAACCCACAGACCGGACAACTGATGGGCCTGGTCCCCGAGGGGGCGGACTGGCTCGTCCTGGCCGGCTTCGCCGCCTACGCGGGCGCCGGCGGCGTTAGCAACCTGGCCATCACGAACTGGGTCCGCGACAAGGGAATGGGCATGGCCGCGCACGTCGGCTACATCCCGGCCGTCGTCGGCGGGCACCGGGTCGAGGTGTCGGCGATCGGCAAGCGACCGGAGACGACACCCGAGAACGTCGCCCGCTTCCGCGAGTGGTGGAAGTACATCCGCTTCGACCAGGCCTGGATCTGGATGTTCGGTTGCTTCCTGGGCATGGGGCTACCGGCCCTGCTAACGATCCAGTTCGTCCCGCCGGGGACGCAGATCGGCGGCATGGGCGTCGCGGTGAGGCAGGCGGAGGGCATCTCCGCGAGCCTGGGCGGCCTGGCCACCGTCACCGGCACCGTGCTCTGGTACCTGACGCTGCTGACCGGGTTCTGGATCCTGTTCAGCACCCAGCTCGGGATCATGGACTTCATCCCGCGCTCGCTGACCGACCTGCTCTGGACGAGCAACCCCCGGGTGCGCCAGTGGGCGGGCGGCGACATTCGCAAGGTTTACTACACGATCCTGGTCGTCTTCGTGCTCTGGGGCTGCATCGCGATCAACCTGGCGCAGCCGTTCATCCTGATCCTGCTCGGCGCGTTCGCGGCGGGCTTCATCATGACGGTCGCGTCGATCCACGTCTGGTATGTGAATCGCAAGTTCCTCCCGAAGGAGTTCCAGGCGCCGCTCTGGCGTCAGGTCATGCTTTGGGTGATGTCCGCCTTCTTCGGGTTCTTCACGCTCGTCGTGATCCTCGACCGGGTGTTTGGGATCAGGCTCTAGCACTACTCTGGCGTGATGTGTGCGGGCCTGTTCTGCAAGGGAGCAGGCCATGCAGATCGTCGTAGGGTAAGTCGAGAGCGAGGCGCTGGAACAGTTCGTGGAGCAGTTCCGGGGGGTCTTCCCGCG
>JALYGH010000074.1 GCA_030777205.1 Chloroflexota bacterium | reverse complement strand
CCAGAACGGGGTGATCTGGCGCCCGCCTCGCCGGCACCTTCGACTCCATCAAGGGTAACGCCACGCCGTTGCCCTTGGCCGGTGAGCAATCCGCGTCGGCGGTCCCCGAGCGTATCAGGAGGGATCGGTCAGAGGGGGAGCCGGTAGAAGCGCGCGGCGTTCTGGCCGAACAGCTTCGCCCGGGCCGGCGCGCCCAGGTCGGCCGTGAGCGCATCGAGCGCGTCGTGCTGCTGCTCGTACGTCGCCGCCAGCTCGCAGACCGGCCAGTCCGAGCCGTACATCACGCGGTCCTCGCCGAACCAGCCAAGCACCCGCTCGACGTACGGGCGCAGGTCGTCGGCCGTCCAGGTCCGCCAGTCGGCCTCGGTCACCATCCCCGACAGCGTGCAGGCGACGTGCTCCAGCTCGGCGAATGGCGCCAGCCACGACGCCCAGGGCTCCAGCTCCCCGGTCGCGATCGGGGGCTTGGCGATGTGGTCGATCACCAGCCGCATGTCCGTCAGCTCGCGGGCGACGGCCAGCGCGGCCGGTAGCTCGCGCGGGCGCACAAGCAGGTCGTAGGCGAGTTCGGCGTCGCGGACGGCACGCAGCCCGCGCCGGACGTCCTCGCGCGCGAGCCACTCCGGGTGGGGCTCGTCGTGGGCCTGGTGGCGAATGCTGACCAGCCATTTGCCGTGCGGCCCGGTCTTCAGCGCCGTCAGCGTCTCGGCGACGTCCGGCGCGGTCAGGTCGACCCAGCCGACGACGCCCGCGACGAAGTCGGTCAGCCCGGCGACGGCGAGGAACTCGCGGGTCTCGTCGAGCGCCGAGCGGGTCTGGACGAGCACCGTCCGCTCAATCGCGCGGGCCTTGAGGTGCGGCGCGAGGTCGCGGGGCAGGAACGGCCGCCGGATCTGGGCCTGGGCGTCCGTCATCCAGGGGTACTTTTCCGGCGTCGGCTCGGGCCAGAAGTGGTGGTGGGCGTCGACGCGGATCGGCGGCAAGGTGGGGCAGGCGGACATGGGGATCCCTCCGACCTACTGCTCCGGGATCGGCGCCTCTTCCGGCAATAGCCCCTCCGACTTGAGGTCGCGCCAGAGCTGGAGCGGGACCGGATACTGCATCAGGCGGACGTTCTCCTCCAGCTCGGCCAGCGTGCGCGCCCCGGTCACGACCGTGACCACGGCCGGGTGGGCCAGCGGGAACTGGAGCGCCGCCGCCGGCAAGGGGACGTCGTGGCGGTCGCAGACGGCCTTGATTCGCTGCGCCTTCTCGACCCAGTGCCGCTGGGCGGGCTCGTAGTCGAAGGTCTGGCGGGCGGCGTCCTTGTCGAGGTTGGCCAGGATGCCGCTGTTGTAGACGCCGCCGATGACGATGGCGATGTTCTTCCGCTCGCAGATCGGCAGCAGCTCCGCAAGCGCCGCCTGATCGAGGATGGTGTAGCGCCCGGCTACCAGGAAGCAGTCGAAGTCGCCCTCGCGGGCGAAGCGGGCGAGCGGCTCGGCGTAGTTCATCCCGGCCCCGACCGCCCCGATCGTTCCCCGCTCACGCAGCTCGACGAGCGCCGGCAGCGCCTCGCCGAGGGCCTGATCCATGGAGGCGTCGGGGTCGTGGATGTGGAGCACGTCGACGCGGTCCATGCCCAGCCGTTCCAGGCTCTCCTCGAAGGAGCGGACGATCGCGTCGCGGGAGTAGTCGAACACGGGCACCAGTGGGGGCGTGCCGAAGAACTGGCCGCGCCCCCTGGCGTCGACGCCGGCCCCGGCCTGGGCCGGCGCGCGGATCAGCCGCCCGACCTTGGTCGAGAGGACGAACTCGTCGCGCGGTTTCTGGCTCAGGACGTGCCCAATCCGCCGCTCGGCCAGGCCGTAGCCGTAGAGGGGAGCGGTGTCAAACATTCGCAGGCCGAGGTCGTAGCCGCGCTCCACGACGGCGTGGGCGGTCTCGTCGGAGACGGGCTCGAACAGCCCGCCGAGCGGGGCGCTCCCGAGCCCGAGCCGGGTGACGGTCAGCGCAGTCCGGCCGAACGGGACGCGGCACGTCGGGTCCATGCGATCCTCCCAGGCACCCTCGTTCGCCGGCTGCACCGTTCGGCGGCCGAGTGGCGACCGAATGCTAGCGCCGCGCGTCGCCTTGGGCAACGCGCTCCGACCGGGCCGCCCCTGTCCTGCTACCGGGCGGCGACATGGTGGTTACAATCCCGGACTGCGCAGTGAAAGCCCACCGGGGTTAGCTCGGACAGCGAACTGTTCGGTGTAGCGACGTCCGGAGATCCTTCGCTGTGCCCGGCATGACAGGGATGCTGCCGGCGCTCTCGGCGCCTCCAGGGCGCGACGTGCCGGCGGCCGATCGACGGGAGAGAGCCGTGTTGCGCAGTCGGATCGACTACCGCCCGGGGCTCATGGCCGATATGTACCACCCGGACTCGGCGTACGTGAGCTGGCGGGCCGGCCTCAATGGCCTGACGACCTTCGACCTGTACGCGCGGCGCGCCCCGTTGGGCGGGAGTTACCTGCTCGTGGCCGGGCTGGAGCGGGCGCTCGAGTTCGTCCGCGACTTCCGCTTCTCCGACGAGGATCTCGCATTCCTGGCCCAGATCCGCGACTACGAACCGGCCTTCCTCGAGGAGCTGCGGAGCCTGCGTTTCAGCGGCGAGATCCTGGCCATGCCGGAGGGCGAGGTCGCCTTCCCCGGCGAGCCTCTCCTGCGGGTGACGGCCCCCTTCCGCGAGGGCATCCTGCTCGAGTCCGGCCTGCTCCAGGCGATCAACCTGGCGACCCTGATCGCGACCAAGGCGTCGCGGGTGGTGTACGCGGCGCGGGGCCGCCCGGTCTCGGAGTTCGCCCTGCGGCGCGCCCAGGAGCCGTACGTCGTCACGCGCTCGGCGCGGATCGGCGGCTGCTGGAGCACGTCGTTCCTGGCGGCCGCGGCGCACTATCGCCTGCTGGCGAGCGGAACGGTGCCGCACGCGCTGATCCAGTTGTTCGACGACGAGCACGCGGCGTTCTCGGCGATCGCCGAGACGTTCAACCGCTACACCTTGCTGCTCGACACGTACGACGTCCGCGCCGCGATTCAGACGGCCGTCGAGGTCGCCCGCGCCTACCGCGAGAGCCACGGTCACGTCCTGGCCGGCGTGCGCCTCGACAGCGGCGACCTGCTCGACGACAGCCGTCACGTGCGTCGGGTCCTCGACGAGGCCGGGCTCAAGGAGGTGCGCATCCTGGGCAGCGGTGACCTCGACGAGTTCCGGGTCGCCGAGCTGTTGGACGCCGGCGCCCCGATCGACGCGTTCGGCATCGGGACGAGCATCGGCGTCGGCGCGGGCTCGTTGGAGCACGACATCGAGGGCGGCGCACTCGGCGGCGTCTACAAAGAGGTCGCCTACGTCGACGAGTGGGGAACGGCCGTGCCCAAGCTGAAGGTGGCCGGCGACAAGTCGACGTTGCCCGGCCTCAAGGAGGTGTACCGGATCGGCGAGTTCGTCGAGGACGTCGTCCAGCTTGCCGACGAGCCGCGCCCGTCCCACGACGCCGAGCGACTGCTGAAACCGGTCGTGCGCGACGGCCGGATCGTGCCGGGCAGCCTGCCGCCGCTCTCCGAGATCTGGGAGCTCGCCAGCCGGAACCTGGCACGCCTGCCGGACCAGTACCGGCGGCTGGTCGATCCGGAGCCGTACCCGGTTCGCTTCAGCCCGGCCCTCCGCGAGCTGCGCGACGCGGCCATCGCGGCCCACGAGCGGGGCGGCAGACTGCGCACCGGCGCGGGCGCCGAGGAGCGGGCGGGCGAGCCGAGTGGATCGTAGCCAATCGTCCGCGATGGCGACGGAAGCGGTCAAGGCCGCTCGCCGGTGCGCATGACGGCCTCCGAGCGTCGCGGCGGGGGCTGGCGGACGCGGCCGTCGTCGCCGTGGGCGATCCTCGTGGTGATGTGCCCAGAGC
>JALYGH010000073.1 GCA_030777205.1 Chloroflexota bacterium | reverse complement strand
GGCCGACCCCGATGCCGGACGAGCCGGCCGCGCCCTGCCGACCCGGACAGGTCAAGGGCGACGCGACGAGCGGCCTGTACTACGTGCCCGACCATCCGGAGTACGCCGCCGTCCGCGAGCGGGTCCGCTGCTTCGACGCCGAGAGTCGGGCCAGGGCATCCGGCTTCCTAGCCGCACCTGTAGCTGACCCGGCACCCGTGGACGAGCCCGCACAGTAGTCGGGCGGCCGTCCGCACCGCGCGAGCGACCGGTGCGCCGCCTTCCGCTCCAGGTACGCCGGAGAGGTGTTGGCCGCCATGGGAACGCCGCTCTCCCTCTGGCAGCCTGCGTCAGCCTGAAGGCCGCGGCGCCCCCGCGCTAGGCGCCGTCGGGCGTTGGCGGCGGGAAGATACCGCACGTCCCGAAGCCGTTCGGGTCGTCGTCCTCCGGCCCCTTGGGCGGGCCGGAGCGTCGCTTGCCGTTCAGCTCCTCGATCTCGATGGCGAGCAGCTCGGTGATCCTCAGGTCGGCCTCGCTCGGCGGGTGGTAGTCCACGCCCAGGGTGCGGCCCGGAAAGTACCGCTGGGTCATCCGGTCGAAGATCGCCGTCTTCTCCGCGTCGCCGACCACCGGCCGCGCCGTCCCGAACGCGACTGCGCTGCGGTAGTTCATCGAGTGGTAGAGCGCGTGGCGCGAGGCGACCAGCCCGTCCAGCAGGGTGACCTCGACACAGACCGGCGTCCCGGCTCGGAGCGTGCGCGGCAGGCGGCCGCCCCGCTGGCCGTGGATGTAAATCGTGTTGTCCTCGAAGTGGTAGCCCATTGGGATGACGAACGGCTGGCCGTCGACGACGAACGCGACGTGGGCGATCATCCCCTGTCGGAGGATCTCCTCGGCCTCGTCGGGTACGGCGCGCTCCGGGTGAGCTCGGATCCGGGACCGATCTGCGATAACCACTGACTGCCTCCGAGTGGGCACGGCTGGCGGAGCGGCTCACTCCCGGTCAGCCGCGTTTGGAAGAGCACACCGTGCCCTGAGTAAAGGGATGCTACGCCAATAAGCGGTTCCAGAAAAGATCCAGTTGCCACGAGGGTGATGGTGCCACTCAGGCCTCGATCATCTGGCGGTAGACCGCGGCCGTCTGCTCGGCGACGCGCTGCTGGGTGTAGCGGGCGAGCGCGCGGCGGCGCCCACGCGCGGCGAGCGAGCCGCGCAGTACGCCATTCGTCATGAGCCTCGCGAGGGCATCGCGCAGCGCGGCCGAGTCGCCTTCGGGCATGATCAGCCCCGCGTCGCCGATCACGTTCGGGATCTCGCCGCTGTCCGACCCGACCACGGGCACGGCACAGGCCATCGCCTCGATCAGTACGCGGCCGAACTGCTCCTTCCAGTTCGGCCGGGTCAGCGATGGCAGGACCAGGACGTCCAGGTCGCGCAGGACGTTCGGCACCTCCAGCGACGGGACCCCCGGTTCGATCGACATGCGGTCCGCGATCCCGAGCCGGCCCGCCCGCGCCCGCAGCTCGTCCTGTAGCGGGCCGCCGCCGACCAGCCGCAGTCGCCAGTCGCCGGGCAGCTCGGCCACCGCGTCGAGTAGGATGAGGAGCCCCTTCAGCTCCTCGAATCGCCCGAGAAAGCCGATCGTGAAGGGCCGGCCGTGGCGAGGGGCACCGTCACCCGGCGAGAAGCGCTCCGGGTCCACGCCGAACTGGGGAATGACGGCGGCCGGGCCACGGTACCCCTTTCGGCGCAGCACGCCGACCGCTTCGGCATTGCCGGCGATGGCGTATCGACTCCGGCGCAGCACGTACCGCTCGGACCAGGCGAACGGCGGCGGATAGCGGCGGTCGAGGTTCTGCCAGGTGAAGAACAGCGGCCGAGCGCCGACGGCCAGCGCGTGCCGCAGTGCCAGGAACGTGGCCAGGTTGTACGGCTCCTCGTCGATATGGACGATGTGCGGGCGGACCGCGCGGGCAATCGTGCCGAGCGTCGGGTAGTGGTGGAAGTGGAAATCTCGGCCGAAGCGAATCGGTGCCACGAGCATGCGGTAGCCGTCGAGGAACGTCGGCTCGAAGCGCTGGCCGTCCCAAGCCGGCGGGACCACGCAGGTAAGTTCGATGTCCGGCTGCCGCGCGAGCAGCTCCAGCTTGCGCTGGTACGCCCCGACGACGAGGATCTTGGACACCATCAGCACGCGCATGGTCGGACCCTTCCGGTCAGTCTGAAAAGCATCCTCTCCCCTCGATGAAAGTAAGAGGAGCGCGGTGGCCCGGCTCGGCCGCCGGCCGCGGAGTATGCCACGTGCGCGGGGCGACGGAAGCGCGCGGGCGCGACCAAGGGCCGTCGACATACGTGCCCCGTGGTTCGTCGTCGGGCTCGTCCCCCTCGGCCCGCATGGTGGGCCTCTCGCGGCGGTGTTGATCGGCCTGACGCTGGTGCTGATCCGCCTGTTCAGCATCGACGGCGCGCCGGCCTCCGAAGCCCTTGACAAAAAATGTTGTCAAGAGTATGCTGGTACTGTGCTCGACGTGGACGTCATCGACGATCCGGCCGCCGCCGCCGCCGCGCTCGACCCCGCCAGGAGCCGGCTGCTCGCCGAACTGGCCGAGCCCGCTTCGGCCGCGACGCTCGCCGCCCGCCTCGGCATCGGCCGCCAGAAGGTGAACTACCACCTGCGGGCCCTCGAAGCGCACAGACTCGTCCGGCCGGCCGGGACGCGCAAGTGGGGCGGCCTGACGGAGCGGCTGCTCGTCGCGACCGCCTCCTCCTACGTGGTGTCGCCGACGGCGCTCGGGCCGGCCGCGGCCGATCCGGGGCGGCAGGCGGACGGGCTGTCGGGAAGCTACCTGGTGGCGCTGGCCGCGCGCGTCGTCCGCGAGGTCGGCGAGTTGCTGCGTCGCTCGCGGGAGCTCGACAAGCGCCTGCCAACGCTGTCGGTCGACGCCGAGGTCCGGTTCCGATCGCCCGACGAACGCGCCGCCTTCAGCCGCGAGCTCGCGCAGGCAGTCGCCGGCCTCATCACGCGCTACCACGACGAGGCTGCTCCCGGTGGCCGCGCGCACCGGCTGGTGGTCCTGGCGCACCCCCTCCCTCAACAGCCGCGCGAATCGGATCCAGAGGAGTCAGCATGAGCGTGATGAAGGAGCCGTCGGGGCGCCGCTCGGTCGAGGTGGAGGTCATCGTCCCCGGCACGCCGGAGGAGGTCTGGCGGGCCATCGCGACCGGGCCCGGCATCTCGGCCTGGTTCGTCCCGAGCGACGTGGACGAACGCGAGGGTGGGAAGGCCGTGTGCCACTTCAGCCCGGACGGGAGCATGGACTCCGTCTCGACCATCACGGACTGGGATCCGCCGCGGTCATTCGTCGCGGAGAGCGCGGACCTCGGCCCGGACGCGCCGCCGGTCGCGACGGAGTGGATCGTCGAGGCTCGCCACGGTGGCACTTGCGTCGTTCGGGTGGTGCACAGCCTGTTCGCGAGCGGCGACGACTGGGACGGGCAGCTCGAGGGCTGGGAGGCCGGCTGGCCGGCGTTCTTCCGGATCTTACGGCTCTATCTGACCCACTTCCGCGGCCAGTCCGGCGCGGCGTTCCAGTTGATCGGCGTCGCCCCGGAGCCGAAGGCCGACGCCTGGGGGATGCTAGCCGGTCGGCTCGGTTTCGGCAGTGCGGCCGTGGGCCAGCGCGTCAGTACGGCGCCCGGCGCGCCGCCGCTCGCGGGGCTGGTCGAGGAGGTCGGCCCGGCCGAGCATCCCGAAGAGCTGCTCCTCCGCCTCGACGAGCCGGCGCTCGGCATCGCCCACCTGTTCGCCCTCCCGATGGGCGGCCAGGTGTACCTGCCGATCCGCCTGTACCTGTACGGCGATCGGGCGGCCTCGGTTGCCGCCCGCGAGGAGCCCCGCTGGCAGGCCTGGATAACCGAGTACTTCGCGCCGACGGGCGTGGGGAGCCCGGCGGGATGACGGCCTTCAAAGCTCACCAGCCGGAGCCGTAGTCGCGGCGCTCGGCATCGTCGGCGCAGGTCGGGCAGGTAACACCCTGGACGGTCTGGATGTACCCCCAGTCGTCGGACCAGACGGTACCGCCTCGGAAGTCCCAGCCGGCCTCGTCCACGACGTACGGGCGCGTGCAGAACTGGCAGCCGGGGGCGCAGCCGGCGTGGAACAGCATCGTCCCGACGCCGACCGGGGCGACCTCCTCGACTTCCTCGCCGCAGACGGCGCAGATCTCAGGCATCGGCGCGCTCAGGCATGGGCGGCCTTGATCTCCTTGACTGCCGCCGTCGCCGCCGCCACCAGGATGCGAACTTCGCCGGCCAGCGAGATCATCGAGAAACCCTGCGCATGGCGCTGCTTCGCCGCGTCGGCCGTCGCGACCATCAGCCCGGCCCCGATCTGGTGCTTCCGCGCCGCGGCCAGCACCTTCTCGAGCGCCTGGTTGTAGCTCGGGTGCGGGCTGTCGAGCTGGGGCGGCAATCCCAACGCCGCCGTCAGATCCTGCGGGCCGACGAACGCGCAGTCCAGGCCCGGCACGGCCAGGATCTCGTCGACGCGCTCGACCGCCTCGACGTTCTCGATCTGGACGCAGATGAAGATCTCGTCGTTCGCGCGGGCGTAGTAGGTGGGCGCGTCCGTCTGCCAGGCGGCGGCGTTTCGCCCACCGGCCACGCTCCGCACGCCGTGAGGCGGGTACTTGCAGGCGCGGACGACCTGGGCGGCCTGCTCGGGGCTGGTGATCATCGGGGCCACGATCCCCATCGCGCCGAGGTCGAGGGCGCGCTTGATGTTCTCGTCGGTCGCGCTCGGGACGCGGATGAACGGGGCGACGTTGTGGGCGCCGATGACCGCGCACATCGCAGCGGCCGTCTCCCAGTTGGTCGGGGCATGCTCGATGTCGACGGTCAGCCAGTCGAACCCGGACAGCGCCATCTGCTCGGCCGCCCGGATTCGCCGCTTCGCCTCGTTCGTACGCATCAACCCATCCCCTCGAATCGATTCCTCACCGTCGCCGTAGTACTGTAGCGCGGTGCGCCTAAGCGCCGTTCGGCGCACCCCGTTCCACTGCTCACCATCCCGAGCACAGCAACCCTGACATCCCGACAACAACCCCGTCTCCCAGCCTCACCAGTCATCCCGAGTCTTCCCTGTCATCCCGAGCGCAGCGAGGGATCTCACACTGATCGGCCCCGGAGTACCAGATCCCTCGTCGCTGGCGCTCCTCGGGATGACGCCACCGGCACGACGCCGACCTCGCCGGCGACGATGGCGCGGCCCGCTCCGCGACATCGCGGAGCAGCCGCGTGCGGTTTCGGCGTGGAGCGCGACAGGCCGACGTCGAGCGGCGTCCGTCCCCCGCGCCTACACCTCGGTGACGAGCGACAGGATCATCGGGCGGCGCCGGATCCGCTCGTGGATGAAGGCGCTGAGAACTTCGCGGATCTTGCTAATCAGAAAGCCGTAGCTCGGCTCCGGCCGCATCACCTCGCGGAGCGCGGCGACCAGCGTGTCGCGGGCATCGTCGAGGATCTCGTCCTGGCGCGGATCCACGATGCCGCGCGAGATCAGGTCCGGTCCGCCGATCAGCTCGCCGGTCTCGCGATCGACGACGATCGCCGCGATCAGGACGCCGTCGGCGGCCAGCCGGCGGCGGTCGCGCAGCACGATGTTCGTCACGTCGCCGATCGTGAGCCCGTCGACGAGCATCGAGCCCGATGTGACCGTCCCGTTCTTCTCGATCCGGTCCGGTCGGATCTCGATCACCTCGCCGATGTCGGCGATGACGATGTTCTCGCTCGGGATGCCGGCCGCCTCGGCCAGTTCCTTGTAGAGCACGAGCATCCGGAACTCGCCGTGAATCGGGACGACGTACTTCGGCCGCAGGAGCTCCAGCATATGGATAAGCTCCTCCTGGCTGGCATGACCGGAGACGTGGACGCCCTCGTTGATCGCGCGGTAGATCACCTTGGCGCCGCGCCGGTACAGGTTGTCGATCGCCCGCGCGACGGACTCCTCGTTGCCCGGGATCGGGCCGGCGCTGTAGATGACCGTGTCCTCGGGCAGGATCTGCACGTTCGGGTGGTCGCCCATCGCCATCCGACTTAGCACCGACTGAGGCTCCCCCTGGCTGCCGGTCGCGAGCACGACGAGCTTGCTCGGCGGGATGTTCTGGGCCTCGCGGAGGTCGACGAGCGTGCCCTCCGGTACTTCCAGGTAGCCGATCTCGGTGGCCACCTTGAGGTTCTGATCCATGCTCCGGCCGGCGACGGCCACCTTGCGCCCGAGCCGGCTGGCGATCAGGACGACCTGCCGCAGTCGCCCCAGGTTCGAGGCGAACGTGGTCACGATCACGCGACCGTTCGCCTCGCCGATCAGCTTCTCGAGGTTCTGGCTGACCATGGTCTCCGAGCCGGTCCAGCCTCGGTTCTCGACGCGCACGCAATCCGAGAACAGGGCCAGCAGGCCCTCGTCGCCGAGGCGGCGCAGCGCCTCCTCGTCGGTCCCGATCCCGTCGATCGGCTGGCGGTCGAACTTGTAGTCGCCGGTGTGGAACACCGTGCCGACCGGCGTGCGGATCGCGAACCCGACCGAGCCGGGGACGCTGTGGCTCACCCGCACCGGCTCGACCTGGAACGGGTCGAGGTCGAGCCGGTCGCCGGGCTCGATCTCGACGAGGTCGACCCGGTCGGTCAGGCGGTGCTCGCGCAGCTTGGTCCCGATCAGGCCCAGGGTCATCCTGGTGCCGTAGATCGGCACCGGGTCGTCGCGGTCGAGCTGCATGATCAGGAACGGCAGCGCCCCGATGTGGTCCTCGTGGCCGTGGGTCACGACGATCGCGCGGAGGTCGTCGGCGGCCTCGGTCACGTACGAGAAGTCGGGGATTACCAGATCGACCCCGTGCAGCTCCGCCTCGGGGAACTTCACCCCGGCGTCGACCATCAGCATGTGGCCGTCATACTCGAACAGCGTGCAATTCTTGCCGACCTCGCCGACCCCGCCAAGGAGCATCGCGCGTAGCTCTTGATCCACTGTCACTCCTGAACGACATCCCGCTTCATGAGCATTATCATTGAACCACGCGCGTTCGCCTCGCACAACCCGTGCTACAATCCGGCATGCGCTGCCCGTTCTGCTCCTCGCGCGACACGCGGGTCCTCGACAAACGGGATGCCGACGACGTCTCGGTGACGCGGCGGAGGCGGGAGTGTCAGAGCTGCGGCGGGCGCTTCACGACGTACGAGCGCCCGGAGATGGCGGCGCTCATGGTCGTCAAGAAGGACGGCCGACGCCAGCCGTTCGACCGAGCCAAGCTGCGGGCGAGCATCCAGACGGCGTGCACGAAGCGGCCGATCAGCGCCGAGACGATCGAGCGGCTCGTCGACGGGATTGAGGCCGAGCTGCGGGCTCGCGATACGCTCGAGGTGCCGAGCAAGGTGCTTGGAGACGTCGTCGTCGAGCGGCTTCGTTCGGTGGACCAGGTGGCGTACATTCGCTTCGCCTCGGTGTACCGCCAGTTTGCCGACATCTCGTCCTTCGAGGACGAGCTGCGCCGGCTGTTGAAGAGCTAGCCGCGCTTCCGGTGTCGAGCACCAGCCGGGAGTCGCGGCACGGCGGATGATCGGCGGCGCTCGATGAGCTTCGACGCTCCAGTCGTCCGGCCGCCGCGCCGTGCTCGCTGGCCCTGGTGGCTCGTTGCCATCCTCGTCGGCCTGGCCTTCGCGTCGGTCGGCGCCGTGCTGGTCGCCTCGGACCAGGTGCTCGGGTCGCCGGGCGGCGGCCCGCTGAGCCTGGTCGGCGGCGGGCTGTTGGGACTCGGCGGCCTGTCCTTCCTGGCCGGACTCGCGTACTACGTCCTGGCGCCCGGGCTGCAGGGCGGGGAAGCCGCCTGGCGGGACGTCGGCTCGCATCGGCTGGTGATCGCCTGCACGCTGCTGGTCGTCCTGGTCGCCAACGTCGTGCCGCTCCTCTGGCTGTGGCTCCTGCCCGGCCGGGGCTTGTGCTCGGTGCCCGGATTCCTCTCGGCGGCGCTCCCGATCGGCGCCGCGCTGCTCGGCGTCACCTACGTCCGCTTCATCCGTCCGGGCATCCTGACGGTGGATCACCTCGGACTTCGCCTCGATCGCCTCGGTCGCGACCTGTCGCTCGGCGTGATGGTCGGCGTGGCAATCCTGCTCTCGAGCGCGCTCGTCCAGGCCGTGCTCCGATCGATCGGCGTGCGCCAGACGCAGCTCGTCGACCTGCAGTGCGTCCGCGCCTTCCCGCTCGAAGGCTTCATCGCCATCCTGCTCGTCGGCGGGGTGCTGGCCCCGGTCGCCGAGGAGCTGTTCTTCCGCGGGTACGTCTTCCGGAGCTACCTCCTGACGCGCGGCCCGGTCGTCGCGTACGGCGCGACGTCACTCCTGTTCGCGACGCTCCACCTGAACCTGCCGGCGCTCGTCCCGATCCTGCTCATGAGCTTGATCTTTTGCTGGGTGTACCAGCGGACGGGGAGCATCGTCCCGGCCATCGTCGGGCACGGGCTGAACAACTCGGCCGCGTTCTGTATCCTCTACTTCACCAGCACGCCGCTCTGATCCGCGGCCGAGGGAGGTCGACGATGGAGTTCCCCCGCGCTCCCCTGCCACGCATGGCCCCTGTTCGTCAGCACTTGCCGGACGACCACCTGCCCGACGTCGCCGGCGCGGTGCGCGAGGCGCTCCTGAGCGGCGGCCTGGCCGAGCGCGTCAGGCCCGGTCAGCGGGTGGCGATCACCGCCGGCAGCCGGGGCATCGCGAACATCGCAACGGTCGTCAAGACGGTGGCCGAGGAGCTCCGGGCCCTTGGGGCCGAGCCGTTCGTCGTCCCGGCCATGGGCAGCCACGGCGGCGCGACGGTCGAAGGGCAGCGCGCGATCCTGGCCGAGTACGGCATCACCGAGGCCGAGATCGGCGTCCCGATCCTGGCGACGATGGACACGGTCGTCGTCGGCGCGCTCGACGACGGGACGCCCTGCTACCTGGACCGCCACGCCCACGAGGCGGACGCCATCGTCGTCGTCGGGCGGGTGAAGGCGCACACGGCGTTCCGCGGCGACATCGAGAGCGGGCTCTGCAAGATGATCGCGATCGGGCTCGGCAAGCAGCGCGGCGCCGAGACGATCCACGCCCGCGGCCTCAAGGACACGATCCCGGCCGTCGCGCGCGTCTCGCTCGGGACGGGCAAGATCGCGCTCGGCCTCGGGCTGGTCGAGAACGCCTACCACAAGCTCCATACCGTGCGGGCGGCCGGTCCGGACGAGGTCCACGCCACCGACCGCGAGCTGCTGAAGCTGGCCAACTCGTTGCTGCCGCGCGTCCCCTTCGACGAGCTGGACCTGTTGATCGTCGACGAGCTGGGCAAGAACGTCTCCGGCAGCGGCATGGACTACAACATCGTCGGCATGTGGCGGCGGATCGGTGGCGAGAAGCGCCCCTTCTACAAGCGCATCGCCGTCCTCGACATCACGCCGCAGTCCGAGGGCAACGGCCTGGGCGTCGGGATCGCCGACTTCACGACGCGGCGCCTGTTCGACCAGCTCGACCTCCAGAAGACGTACATGAACGGCCTGACCGCCGGCGCGCTGGACGCCATCCGCATCCCGGTCGTCCTGGCGAGCGACCGCGAATGCCTCGAGGTGGCGCTGAAGTCCGCCAACGCCGGTAGCGCGCCGCGGGTCGTCTGGATCAAGAACACGCTCGATCTGCAGGAGATGCTCGTCTCGGAGGCGCTGCTCGACGAGCTACGGTCGATCCCGACGCTCGCCGTCGAAGGGTCCCCGGCGCCGCTCGCGTTCGACGCGGCGGGCGCGCTCGTCAGGGAGGACGGGCGCCCGGTCACCGGCCTGCCGATGGTCGGCGCGCCGGCCTGATGACCGCGGGTCGGACCGTCCACCGAATCGGCGCGGGGCGCCCCGCTTGTGGGGCGCCCCTCCGACTCTCGAACCGGGCGGGGCCGGACGGTCTACCTGGGTGCCGGCGAGCCGCCCGGAGTCGCCGTGTTGGGCGGGGCGATGA